>DMYM01000130.1 GCA_003483645.1 Verrucomicrobiales bacterium | reverse complement strand
GGGGTGGAGGTTGTCCTTCTCTCGGAATACGGCATCTCAAAGGTCCGGCAACCCGTGCATCTCAACCGGATCTTCCGGGAGAAGGGCTGGATCCAGATCAAGAATGAGCTTGGTCTTGAATTGCTTGATGCAGGAGCCTCCCGCGCCTTCGCAGTGGCCGATCATCAGGTGGCCCATGTCTATGTGCGGGACGAGTCGATCCGGAAGGAAGTGCGGGGCGTAGTGGAGTCGACAGAGGGGGTGGCCGAAGTCCGGGAGAACTGGTTCGGAGAGGGGATTGGCGGGCAGCGTGGGGGGGATTTCGTCGCGGTGTCAGCCCCGGGGGCCTGGTTCACCTATTACTACTGGATGGACGATGGATTAGCGCCCGACTTTGCCCGCACCGTCGATATTCATCGCAAGCCCGGTTATGATCCGGCTGAACTCCACCTCGATCCCGCCCTCAGCCTTCCTCGACTCAAGGTAGCGGCCTTCCTGCTCAGGAAGAAGCTCGGCCTCCGGGCCCTGCTTCGAGTCATTCCCCTAGATGCATCCCTGGTCCGGGGTTCGCATGGCCGGGACGAGGTTCCGGAGGATGAGCAACCGGTCCTGGTTGGTCCGGGGGGGAGTTCGGTGACCTCGGCGGAGGGTGTCTTTGGCTACCTGAAGTCACGCTGTCTGGGATGAAACCGCTCACGCCAGAGATTGAATTCTGCCGCGCGACGGTGAAATCGTGGGAGAAACTTCGGCTTCTCTACAATGTGATCCTGCTTCTGCCCGGGATCGCCCTGATCTGGCGCATCATTCACCTGCAGCAGGTGATGATGGCAGCTAATCCCCCGGGGATGGGGTTCCCCATCATGCACCCGGCGGAGGTCGTCATCGGGGCTTTCGTGTTCGGCTTTTGCGCGAACCTCTGCTTCTGCCTCGGCCCCTACACCGAGGTTGTCATCACGGCTCTCGGGTTTCCGCTCAGCGCCCGGCGGATCCGTTACTTCATCTTTGGTTTGGGCCTCATTCTTTCCCTGGCGGTAATATCGGTGCTCTGGCTGTTGATGGAGTTAGACTTTCCCGGTCCCTAGCAGGCGATCTCTACTCTTCTCCCAGGCTGAGGCGACTCGCCCTGCGTTTCTCAAAAAGAAGCGTTTCCTTGTAGCCGACCTCAAGAACGAGCGCAGTGGCCCGGTCGAAGTCGCGTGCGACCTCTTCGGGCGCGTGTGCATCGGAACTGATGAGCAGGGGAATTCCGGCCGTGCAGGCCAGAGCGAGGAATTCCCGGGCCGGGTACTGTTCCTGGCAGGGCTTGTGCCAGCCTGCGGTGCACAGTTCGATGGCGCAACCGGCTTCCGCGATGGCCTCCACGGCTGGTTCGTAAAAGCGCCGGAGGTCGCCTTCCGGGTGGTGGGCAAACTTCTTGATGAGATCCGGATGCCCCAGGAAGTCGAAGAGGCCGCTGCGGGCCATGACCGAGTATTCCTCCCAGTAGCGTGTCCAAGCCTCTTCTGCCCCAACCTGGGTCCAGGTCTCGAGAAGATGCGGATTGTCGAAATTCCACTTTCCGAGGTAGTGGATCGATCCGATGAGGTAGTCCCACTCCGCACCCCCGGCGAGTTCCTCGATCCATCCCTGGCATCCCGGGAGCCAGTCGCACTCCAGTCCCAGCCGGACGGGGACTCGGTCCGCGGCATGGGTCCGGGCAGTATCAACCCATTCGAAGTAGGTGGGCAAATCGCTGCTGAGCATGTGCCAATCGTCAAAGGGCTCCGGTTTAACGGGTGCGTGGCAGGACACGCCATATTCGGTGAGGCCAGCTCCCAGGGCCGCCTCGATGTAGTCCTGTGGTGTCCCCCTGGCATGGTGGCAGAGGGGAGTATGGGTGTGATAGTCGGCCGGCATGCGAAATCTTTTGTGCCAAGTGCGCCTTTGGCGTTGTCGCGTGGGGAGAGGAATACTAGGTTCCACGCCTGGCGCAAGAGCAGGCCCATGTCAGAGTCCAGCTACCAAGCACAGTTTCCGAAGGCCAACCCCTTCACCGAGTCCCTCATTGCAAAGCTCCAGAGGCACCCCAAACGGGTAGTATTCACGGATGGTGAGGACGAGCGTGTTTTGCGGGTGGCGGCCCAGATGGTGAAGGAGGCGGTCGGGATTCCCATTCTGCTTGGCGACAAGGCCAGGATCCTTGCCCTGGCTGAGGACCACGGGATTGGGCTGGATTTCATAAAGGTGCTGGAACCGGAGAAGGCCGGCGATTTCGAGATTTTCTGCGAGTTCCTTCAGCGGACGGAGCATATTCGCGGTATCGAGGTTACCAATGCGGCCGAGATTCTCCGGCAGCCGGCCTACTTCGGGGCCATGATGATCCAGTACGGGCAGGCGGATGGGCTGGTGGGAGGCAACATCAGCTTTCCGGCTTCGATCTTTCGTTCGCTCCTGCATCTTGTGAAACCTGTCCCCACGGTGCCCCGGGTGTTTTCGGTAGCCATCCTTTTTGCGCCACACCTCGAACACTTCGGTCGCGAGGGAGTGCTCTTTCTCGCCGATTGCGGACTCAATGAGGACCTCTCCAGTGAACAGCTGGCAGCAATCGCGATAGAGACCGGACAATTGGCGCGCGTTTATTTTGGACGGCGTCCGCGGGTGGCTCTCCTCAGCCATTCGACCAAGGGTTCAGCGTCCACCTCCTCGGGGCGTGAAGTTCAGGTCGCCACTGAAATCGCCCGTCAGCGGGTGAACCCGGACGAAGTTGACATCGATGGTGAGCTGCAGGCGGATGCGGCGCTCGATCCTCTTGCATCAGAGATCAAGTTGCCGAACGCGGAGTTCAAGCAGGCGGCTGATGTTCTGGTCTTTCCGAACCTCGATGCCGCCAACATCACGCTGAAGCTTCTTACTCATGTGGGGGGAGCCCGGTCCTATGGTCAGTTTATTCTCGGATTGACGCGGCCTGCGGCCCAGGTGTCCCGGACCATGGACGTGGAGGGGATCTACGGGACGGCCCTGGCGGTTGGGGTGGAGGCGATCAAGTACCACGAGGCCTACCCGCAGGGCGAGGCGTAGGTTCGTCGGTGCTCACACGATGGACTCGTCTTCGAGCCAGCTTGCGATCTGGTGAAAGAGCTCCTCCCTGGTTTCATCAGCGAAGGGCTCATGAAGGGCCTCGGGGAATTCGTGAAGCGTGAGGTGCGGAAGGGAGGCCTCCTCCAGCAGGGCATGCAGATACTCCGGGGGGCACACGGGATCGCAGAGGCCCTGGGTGATCAGGAGGGGGAGCTGCGGGGGAGAGTTTTTCAGCTCCTCCCGGATCCATCGGGCGGCTGCGGTCATGGCGTATCCCCACCCGATGGATACACGTGCGTGAATGAGGCAGGACTCCCCGTTCTCCCGCCAGGGGTCCGGTTGTCTGCTGCACTTGTCCTGGGTGACGCCTGTGGCCACCGTGAGCCCGGGAAGGAGACGGGCCCCCAGCCGGGCGAAGAGGGCAAGGAGAGGATTTTGAGTTGCCTCCGGATGCAGGAGTGGAGAACTGATCCAGGAAAACGCGTAGAGGTCCGGATTCTGTAGCATTTCGCGGAGGGCCATGAGGCCGCCTGCAGAGTGGCCCAGAATTCCGAGAGGTCCCTGATTATCATTACATAGTTCCCGACAGCGTTCGCGATTGGAGCCCGCGATGCGATCGACGATCTCAAACCCGGGCACACGTCCCCGCACGCCCTCGGAGTAGCCATGTCCGGGCAGGTCGGTGGCCACGCAGGCGATTCCGTTCTGCAGGAAGGGCCTGAGGATTTCCCCATAGCGCTCGGAAAAGTCACCCTGACCGTGAAAGTGAAAGGCTGCACCGCGGACAGCTACTCCCGCATCGGGACGGAAAACGTACCGCCGCAGACAGTAGCCGTCCAATTCGATGTTCTCCTTGCTGCAATTCATTGGTCAGGTTGCAGGGAGAGAAGGAGTTCGTCGATGAGACCGGCATCGTTGCCGCGGTCGTGCTGGGTAAAGGCGAGATGAAGATTACGGAGGATGCGAAGAAGAGTGTCGCGCATGGTACAGGGACCCCGGATGGCGCGTCGGGAGTCGGGAGTAAGGACAGCCGAATTACTGCGGATCTCTTCCACCGGAATGAGGCGTCCGGCTCCGAAGCAATCGATAAGATGCGGATGTCCGTCCACTGAGATCCAGGCCAGAAAGTGTGCAGGAAAATTGCAGCCGCCAATGCAGAGGCCGAGCCGGTGAGCGACCAGCATGGCGAGAACGGTCAGGCCGATGGGGTTGCCCTTGCGGGTCATGATGATCCAGAGCAGGTCAGCATTACCGGGGTGGTAGAAGTCCGCCTTGTTGCCCTGGAAGCGCCCGGACCCAAAGAGGAAGCGGCAGAGGGATCGTTCTTCCCGATGGGCATCGTGTAGAATGGCCTCATCCGTAATCTGATCGAGAGCGTCCGGCAGGGTGGGCCGCAGGGAGGTTCCATCGTGAAGCAATTCGCTGAGAAGACGCAGGAGGAGCTCAAAGCTTTCCCAGTCTCCGTTGCTCTCGTCGAAACCCTGCTGGGGGATGACCCACTGGTTCCGAATCTGGCGACGCCGGCCGGGAGCAAGCAGTTCGCTCAACCGGCTTTGGTCACCGTCCGCAAGAGTTATTCCCAATCGGGCAAGCTCCGCGCTCATATCTCCCCGGCAGGTGGCGAAGCGCTCGGAGAGGATCTGGCGCACGGCTGGCTCGTCATCGTCGAGGAGCTTGACCAGGTGAGGAAGCTCGTTCTCAACATGCATCGCTAATATTGCTCTCGCCGAGGGATGAGGGTTTCATTCTTCAGGCCACTATTGTTGTCAGGCGAAGAATGGTGCGCGATGCTGGATTTGAACCAGCGACATCTAGCGTGTCGAGCTAGCGCTCTACCACTGAGCTAATCGCGCGTCGGATAACGCGGGCAAGATGGCCGGGGCCCTGCCATGGTGCAAGGAAGATTTGTTGGAGTGGCAGCTGGAAACTGCACGGGTGAATCCTTCCCCGGGAGGCTGTGTGCCAGAATGCTGGCTCCTGACGGCTGACCGGGACCTTCTGATGGCATGCTTTGACTGTGGTACAAAAAAGAGGGACGCCGTTAAGCGTCCCTCTTGCACAAAATCAGTGTTCGTCTCGCGACGTTAGCGGCGTTTTCTCGCAGCCTTGCGCTTGGCAGGCTTGCGCTTGGCAGCCTTCTTC
>DMYM01000338.1 GCA_003483645.1 Verrucomicrobiales bacterium | reverse complement strand
AAGCTTCCCTCTCTGCCAGTTGAAATCCCGTGGAGGTCGTGGCCGCGATCACGAATTGCTCCTCCGGATGATGCTTCAGCCACTCTGCAATCAGGCGAAGCGCCATCCTGACCTCCCCGACACTGACGGCATGGACATAGACCGCCCCGACCGGTTCGAATTCAGCGGGACGACGGAACACACCCAGTCGCTGAAGAAGCTGGGCATCGAGTCCACCCCGCCGGGCCATTCTGAGAAGCCAGGCAGGCGCAGCGAGAAGGAAGAACAGGGGAAGCAGCCAGTTGTAGAGTAACCGCACCACCAGGTTCATGGGCGCGAAACCTATCGGGACTCCTCCTGAGCGTAAAACAGAATCGCGCTGCTCCCGTACTTCCGCCGGTCGATCACCTTCCACCCGGGCGCGGCCGGCTCCTCCCGTTTCCCTTCCACCTCCAGCACAACCAGACCGCCGTCCGACAATCGTGACGGAAGGGAAGCATCTTTCATGAGAGCTCCGGCCAGATCGTGATCCGCGTTGGAAGCATAGGGTGGATCCGCCAGGATAAGATCAAACACCGTGGAGCAACTCCCCAGATAGGCGAAGACATCGCGCTGATGCACCGTGCCCTGCCCTGCAAGTCGCGCCTTCTCCAGGTTTTCCCTGAGGATTCTGCCGGAGGCCCCGCTTGCTTCCACGAAGACGGCTTCCTGCGCCCCCCGGCTCAGAGCCTCGATTCCCAGCGCTCCCGAGCCTGCAAAGAGATCCAGGACCCGCGCGCCTTCCAGATGAACCTGCAGAATTGAAAAGAGGGCTTCCCGAAGCCGATCCGTGCTGGGTCGGGTGGCCCGAGGCGGCACCTTCAAGCGCATTCCCCGCGCTTTGCCTGCAATCACTCTCATTGGGAAAGGAACTGGTCCTGATGAGTGGGCACAACACCCCGCTCAGTTTCTTCAGTCTCGTTCTTCACAAAGGCTATCATCCGGTTCCAGACCTGGGAAACCTCCATGTCCTCTCCTTTCCGTCCCACGTCAACCACCGCCCGATCCAGCGTTCCCTGCAGCTGAAGATCACGATAGTGACGATCGGATGTGACGAGGGGCACCAACCAGGAGCGAGTCCAGCCGCCGGTCAACATCGCCCCAACTGCGAATCGCGTGATGGCAGCGGCACGGTCATGATCAGCCACCACGCGCAGCACTCCCCGGACCCGGCCATCCGGAACCATCATTCCATTACCGAGAAAAGACAGTTGCTCGCTGTGGAGCCGGCCGTCAATGACCTGAAAGGTTCCACCCCGCATGCTGGCAGTCAGTTTCCCGTGCTCAAACGCCACCTTATCGCCCCACACCGCATGAGTCAGGCCGAGACCGGACGCTTCCACCTCGAGGTCTCCTCGCCAGCTATTGAGAGAGGTCAGGGTCCCTCTCAGGCTTCCTCGCATATGAACGCGCCCAGCCTCCACTCCCATCCCAGACCAGAGAGCCATCGGCACACGATTCATCCGCATCGGCCCGACCGGCACCTCAATTTTCACCAGGAAGCGGGGCGTCCCCCTCATACGGATCGAACCTTCACTGCGGACGGACAGGCCTTCCCACTCGAACTCGGTCGGTGCCAACCGAAGAAAGGGACGGTGCCATTCGACCCGGTTGCGCCAAGCACCACTCAGGACCCGGCCTCCGAGAGTGAACCCATCGCATTCGATCCACCCCGGGGCATCCTCTCCCTGCAGCGGCAGCTCTCCCCGCAGGTTATGCAGCGCAAACCCGCCTTTACCCTTACCTTTATTGGAGTAAACGCCTATCTCACAGCGATCCAGGATGACCATGAACGGGCGACCCGCGGGGGGTCGATCCTGCTCCCGGCCCCTGGCAGACTGACTCCCCGATTTCTTCCCTCCCGGCTTCGGGCCGACTTCACTTTTCTCTCCTCCCGGTTCCGGGGACCCCTCCGGGGAAGCAGTGGGTTCCTTCCCCGGCGCCTCTTCCCCGGGCAGGAGAGCCAGCAGTTCCATGGGAATGGCAATCGTTCCCCGTCGTATCCGAACCTCGCGCGGTTCAAACATTCCCTTCGGGAGAGCATCCCAGTAAACCTGCACGTCAACGTCGGCCCGGCAGAGCGACCGAACCGTCATGCCGGCCTCCTGATTGCGGAGCTCCGCGGTAACATCCCGCATCTGAATCCCCGTCCACGGTGTCCAGGAAAGAGATCCTATGTTCCATTCGCATCCCGATCGGCGTTCCAGTTTGTGCTCGAACCAATTCCGGACCACGCGTGTCTGCAGCACCAGATTGGAGACAATGAGCAGACCGAGCGAAAGCACCGACAAGGGCACCACAAGCCAACGGGTGATCACGATGCCCGCAGATGTTTTCTGGCGTGCCTTCAAGAAGGGTGAGACGCTATTTACCGGGCATGGGGAACCTGATCACCATGCTCCGGTCAAAGAGGATTCTGCCCGAGGGGGAAGTCGACTGCAACCGGTAGACCAGAATCCCCCACCTGGTTCCCACCAGTGTCCCGATCCCGAAATTCTCCTTGGTCTTTCCCAGACTGTCCTCCTCCTGAAACCTCCACTCGTGTCCCGTCCACTTGCCCAGGATACTGCGGGGATCCGCATCGATGTCCTTAAGACGGACGAGCTCTCCATTGGGTGATTTGACCACGTCCTTCCCCTCCTGGTAACGCAACAGGGAAAGAGATGCTCCCCTTCCTGAGACCCGGACCATCCACTCCCCCTTTTTCGGCTGCTCCAGCCGCACGACCACGTTTCCGTCCTTCAATGGAACCAGCTTCCGCTCATCCCACAACCTGTTATAGGTCTCGTAATCCTCCTTGGTGAGCCCGAGCTTCTCGTGAAAGGGCAACGGAACACCGGGTCTGGCATTCTTGGAGTAGGTCTTGAACCACTCCGGGGCTGCCCGCGCAGCCTTCTCAACCTTCCTCACATACTCGCTGATTTCCTTGGGAGGTTCCACCACCACCACCTGTCCACGCGCAGCCACCCCGGGGGTCAGATACTTCCCGAGAACTGCGGGAACCTTCTGGCCGATCGCTCCCTGGGAGAGGATCACGAGGACACCGCATACCATGCCCACTGACGGGATGACTCTTTTCATTTCAAGGCTGGGTCAGGAGTTCGCCGGAGGATGGCACTTCGAGTCCCCCCTGCCAGCATGACAACTCCTTACCACCACTGAGTCACCCCCGCAACCAGACTGATCGCAAACTCAGGGTTGGACCGCGGATTCGCTCTCTTCGATTTGGACCCAGGAGGTTGCCAGCACCTTCTCCACCAGCACAGAGCGCCGGGATCTTGTGTTCGGAAGGAACCGCAGGCGCAGACGCAGCGGGAGGTATCCCTTCTTGGCCCCCAGCAAAGCGGCCAATCCACGCCCGTCCGCGCTCCCTTTCTCAATGTATCCGAAAAGGAACTCATCCTCGTCCCTGAAGGTGAGTTTCAGGGGCTGGTAGCGTTCCTGATCCGTAAATTCGTAGCTGTAGAAGGTATCCGGTGCCACATAAACCCGGAAGTCCATCGCCTCGGTCGGCTTTTTCTCCAGGTAGTCCGAGATTGCCATCGGCTGATAGTTCACTTCTGATTCCCAATCGAAACGCAGTTCTCCGTCCGCACAATCCTCGATGAGCAGCAACTGTGCATCTGATTTCCCCTCGATCATCACATCGATTCCGAAAAACGGATAGTTCTCCACTTCGGCAGGCTTGATATCCCCGATCGACTGAAAGCGGGCACTTGTCAGTTCGCGTCGCTGGTAATACTCCCTCATGAGCGGTAGAACCCGTGCCCGGTGCCTTACATGCTTGGATTTCTCCTCCACCGAGGTGGTCGCCAGGTACCTCCTGACCACCTGCTCTACCCTCTCCAGGAGTTCTTGAGCATCCCCGGATTGCTTTCTCCTCTCTTCCTGCTCGGCCAAATTCTTCCTGGTCTCCTCCTTCTCACCCTTAATCAACATGAATAATCCCCCCAGCCCCATTACGAGAAGCAGCACTCCGATCAGGACCAGCCACCCCATCGGCGTGGTCTTCTCTGGTTCTCTTCCCTCGAGGTCCCAGGCGACCCCGAGTTCTTCGGCCGCAGCCTCCGGATCGGCCTCCATCTCTTCCATGGGGTTCAGATCCCGGTCCACTTGCATGCGAACCTTCCGCTCCCCCTCCAGGGATGGCAGCGCATCAAGCTCTTGAGCCAGATCGCTCTCGGGGCCGGGCAATCGGACTACTTCCTGATCGGGAGCAGGCGTGATTCCCTGCTCTCCTCCACTGGGTCGACGCTGGTTCGTCATCGCAGGAACCCAATCTGCTTCAAAAACCCTCCACTGGCAACCCTAGACCCTGCCCGCAGACCTCACAAATATATGCAACATCACTGGCCGAATCCCCTGCCATACCCTACAACCCGCTCTCGTGAGCCTCTCCCGCCCGCCCCGAGTTCTCATTGCAACTGCGGGCTTCGGCGACGGACACAACACCGCCGCCCGGGGCCTCGCCAAGGCCTTGGAAGGTCAGGCTGAGCCCCTCGTGATCGATCCCTGCGAGGAGGCCTCCCCCTGGTTCCACAACGTTCTGCG
>DMYM01000251.1:1043-6700 GCA_003483645.1 Verrucomicrobiales bacterium | reverse complement strand
GCCGGTAGGCAGCTTGGTGTTCTTGGAATTTCATCTTGGTCAGGCCGGTCCGATGCTGGCTCAGGGTCCTCCTTATGGAGGAAAAAGCCAGTTTCTTTACATGATCAAACTATATGCGCTGGTCAGGCGGGAGGGCAAGGCAGAGAATATCACCTGATGCGCTTAGCGCCGCTTGTCACTCTCTGGATTCTGGCGTCTTTTTCATTTGGAGCTCCTGCTCCAGGACGCTCGCCGAACATCGTGTTCATCCTCGCTGATGACCTCGGCTGGGGGGAACTGGGTTGCTACGGCAGCACCTTTAATGAAACCCCGCATCTTGATCAGTTGGCCAGGGAGGGGGTCCGGATGACGCAAGCCTACGCTGCGGCCCCGGTTTGCTCGCCCTACCGGGCGAGTTTGCTCACCGGTCAGTATCCAGCCCGCCACGGATTGCTCGATTACCTGCGTCCCACCACTGCCAACCCGCTCTCCCCGAGGCACGTCACCATCGCCGAGCGACTCAAGGCGGCGGGCTACGTCACCGGAATGATCGGGAAGTGGCACCTCAGCGGCTACAGGTATCACAAGGCTCCGATTGAACTGCGGGCGACCGACCATGGTTTCGACGAGGAACTGGTGACGGAGATCAAGGGGGTGGGGAACGGGGCTAACTTTTTTCCCTATGTCTTCCGGACCCAGCCGATCTCCTGGAACAGTGCGGGCAAGGATAAGCTGCTGCCCGGGAAGGAGTATCTCGTGGATCGCATGAACCACGAAGCTGTTCGCTTCATCGAGCGGCATAGGGAGAAACCGTTCTTTCTCTATCTCAGCCACTTTGCACCTCATTCGATTCTCAACGGGAGGCCCGACCTGGTGGAAAAGTACCGCCGGAAGCATCCGCCGGGCAAGAGCACCAGCTCCCGGTGCCATCTTTGCCAGGATACCGGACTTGAAGGCGACCCTCTCAACCACTGGGCGGGTGATCACAATCCGCATCTCGCCGCCATGATTGAGGGCATTGACCAGGGAGTGGGCATGATCGTGAAGAAACTGGAGGAGTTGCGTCTCAGCAAAGATACCCTGATTATCTTCACCAGCGACAACGGCGGTGAACTGAAGGTGACAAGCAACGCCCCCCTGCGGGGAGGGAAGAGCCAGTTGTTCGAGGGGGGAATTCGTGTTCCCTTGATCGTCAAGTGGCCTGGGAAAGTTCCCGGGGACAAGGTGTGCAACTCACCCACCTGCAACGTGGATTTCTATCCGACCTTCCTGGAGGTGAGTGCTGTGAAGCGGGACGAATCGCAGATCCTGGACGGTCGTTCAGTTCTCGAGCTCTTTCAGCGACCGGGAGCGAAACGGAATGGGCGGACACTCTACTGGCACTATCCGTTGCCCAAGCCCCACTTTCTTGGAGGGGTCTCAGCAGGGGCTATCCGGGAGGGGAAATGGAAGCTGATCGAGTGGTTCGGGAAGAAAGAGATGAGTCTCTTCGATCTGGACCGGGATCCGGGCGAAGAGAGGGATCTTGCGGCGATCCATCCGGAGATGGCAGAACGCCTGCAGAACAAGTTGTCCCTCTGGCGCAACTCGATTCCACCGACGAAGTGACTGCGGACGCATCACACGTGGTTCCGAGGGGCTTGAAATCAGGAACCTGAAACCTGAGAATCGGCCATGACCGCTTCCCTTGCTCCCTTCCATCTCGCCATCCCGGTGGATGATCTTTCTTCTTCACGGAAGTTTTACGGTGAACTTCTGGGTTGCTCCGAGGGGAGGAGTGCAGAGCGCTGGGTGGACTTCAATTTCTTCGGTCACCAGATGGTCTGTCACGTGCAGGAGAAGGCGGGTTCGGGGAATGACCGGATCGCGGGTTCCAATCCGGTGGACGACCACGCCGTGCCCGTCCCCCATTTCGGAGTCGTGCTGGAACTGGAGAGATGGAAGTCCCTCGTCGCGAAGCTGCGGGCGGCCGGGATTGAATTCGTAATCGAGCCCTATATCCGCTTTGAAGGAGAGCCTGGCGAGCAAGCCACCATGTTTTTTCTCGATCCCAGCGGGAACGCTCTTGAGTTCAAGGCCTTCCGTGACATCGAAGCGGAGTTGTTTGCAACGTGACTACTCCACTTGCATGAATTCGTGGGTCCCGAGGAGAACCTGGGCGTAGTGCTCCAAGTGTTCGTTCTTGTCGCCTTCCCGTGCGAGATAGGCAAGACCTGCCTCCTTTTCCGCGGAGTTCGCCGGGCGTTGGAAGAGCAGGGAGTAGGCGAGGTCAATGCGGGTAGCATCGTCCGTAGCGCCTTCCTGCAGGCGACGCATGAGGTTCCCCGCCCGTGCGAGGATGAAAGGGCTGTTGAGGATGAAGAGATACTGCTGTGGCACGGTGCTCCGGGTACGCGCGGCACTTGTGGAGCGCGGAGCCGGGAAGTCGAAGATACGGAGAAATTCCTCGGAGACCGAACGGTCGAAGTTGCGGCTGAGTTTGCCGTAAATCGTGCGGCGCGTGCTCTCCAGAACGTGCTCGTCGGGTGCGCCCCCGAGACGGCGGTCGAGGTCGCCACTCACTGCGAGCAGGCTGTCACGCCAGGCCTCGACGTCGAGGCGGCGCGGATTCATGCGCCAGAGGAAGCGGTTGTCACCGTCCGTTGCGTAGGATTCCTCGTGATAAGCGGAGCTCTGCTGCCAGGTCCTGGAAAGCATGATTTCCCGGTGAAGTTTCTTCATTGACCAGCCGTTCTCGATGAAGGTGGCGGCCAGCCAGTCGAGCAACTCGGGGTGGGTGGGTTTCTGGCCGATTACCCCGAAATTGCTGGGCGAGCGTACGAGGGCCTGTCCGAAGTGCTGGAGCCAGATGCGATTAACCATCACGCGGGCCGTGAGCGGATTCCCGGGGGCGGTCACCGCTTCGGCCAGTTGCTTGCGACCCGAGCCCTCGGTGAAATGAGGTCGTTGGGGTCCGGAGATGATCTCGAGGAATCCACGGGGAGCAACCGGACCCTTCTTGCGCAGGTCGCCACGAATCGCGATGTGCATGTCACCGTTGCCGGATTCCCCGAGACCGTGGGCGGTGGCAGGTTTGGGAGGGAGGGCCTTCCTGATCCTGTCGAGTTGTTCGCGCAATGCCTGCAGGTTCTGGCGGGCAGTCTCGGACATCTTTGTTTCGATTTCCTTGCGATTGACCTTGAGTTCGCTGGCGGTGCGATCGAGGAATTCGTTGATGATCTTCTCCTGGGTCTTTACTGCGGACTGTACCGCGTTGAAGACATCGCGTTCAGCCTGGCTCGCAATCGGAATGTCCCGCGGCTTTGAGTTCCGGAAGATTCCGGCGATGGCGTAGTAGTCGGCGGCGGTGATGGGATCGAACTTGTGGTCGTGACAACGGGCACAGGCCGCAGTGAGGGCGAGAAAGGCACGCGAAAAGGTATCGACTCGGTCGGCCAGGGTTTCGGCCTCAGCCTGCGCTTTTGATTCAGGATCGCCGCCGTCGGAAGTGTAGGTGGGGCCTACTGCGAAGAATCCCGTGGCGAGCGCCTGGTTATTGTCGTGAAGATCACCGGCAATCTGGTACTTCACGAACTGGTCGTAAGGGAGATCGCGGTTGAAGGCATCCACCACCCAGTCGCGATAGCGCCAGGCATTGGGGAGGGGCTTGCTGTCCTGGGATGCGCCCATCCCGTCGCTGTAGCGGGCCACATCAAGCCAGTGCCGTCCCCAGCGTTCGCCGTAGTGGGGAGATTCCAGCAGGCGATCAATCACCCTGGCGAAGGCGTCAGGACCGTCATCCTTGAGGAAGGTCTCGACTTCCTGCGGGGTGGGAGGGAGTCCAATGAGGGTAAAGTGGGCGCGACGGATCAGGGTGCGCCTGTCCGCCCGGGGAGTTGACCGCACGCTGCGGCCCTGCATCCGGGCGAGGACGAAGGCATCAATGGGGCGGAGCTTCTCTTCCCGGGACTCCACGACGGGTAGTTCTGGTTTCACTACGGGGTGGAAGGCCCAGTGTTCGCGCCGAAATTTCTCGAAGTCGAAGGCGGCGTCCTGGTCTGCAATCCTGGCGCCATCGTCGGGTATCGGTGCACCCATGTTGATCCACGCAGCGAGGTGCTCGACCGCAGAATTAGGGAGTTTCTTCTTGGGCGGCATCTCAAGGTCCTCCGCCTGGTAGCGTACGGCCTTGATGAGGAGGCTTTCCTCCGCCTTGCCGGGGATGATGATCGCGCCGCTGTCGCCACCCCTGAGAATTCCTGCCTTGCTGTCGAGATAGAGGGAGGCCTTCAGCTTCTTCGCTTTCTGCGAGTGGCACTCGTAGCAGTGCGTGGCGAATATGGGCCGCACGTGGGATTCAAAGTAGTTCAGCCCTTCTTCGCCCGGTTTGCCGGTATCCTGCGGGAATGCCGTGAGGGTGGTTGTCACCACCGCGAAGCCGACGACCGAGGGCAGAGAACTACGGACCTGACGAATCATTGGATTATGCCCTGCAGCGGGCCAGACGGCATCTGCCGGCAAGTTGTCTGCTACTTGCTCCAGGGTGCCCGCTCGAGCGAGTCGCGGTATTTCATGGCCGCCTCGGTGCGGGAACGCACGTGCAGCTTCTCGTAGATGTGCTTCAGGTGGACGCGGACGGTTTCCACGCTGATGGAGAGGTCGGCGGCAATCTCCTTGTTGGCCAGTCCCTTGGCAACCAGCTGCACGATCTCGGTTTCTCTCTTGGAGAGGTTGAAGACCTTACTGGTCTCGTTGCCGGTGGGGCGGTGAAACGCCTCCACCACGAGCCTTGCGATCTCGGCTGACATGGGCGCGCCTCCGGCCCGCACCTCGAAAATGGCCCGACAGAGATCGTCGGGGGAAGCATTCTTCAGGAGGTAGCCGGAAGCACCGGCCTGCAGTGCGTCAAAGATCCTGTGGTTGTCGTCGTGGACGGTGAGCATGATGACATCCATCTCCGGGTGCTTCTCCTTCACACAGACGGTAGCCTCGATGCCGGACATCCCGGGCAGGCTGATATCCATGAGGACGACATCCGGCCCGCCATTTTCGATGGCCTTCAATCCGTCCTCAGCATTTTCCCAGACCCCGAAGGTCTGGATGCCGTCCCTGGAATCGATGATCTTCTGTACCAGTTTCCCAAGGGCGGGAGTGTCCTCGATGACGGCTACTTTTATGGGTTCTCTATTGACAGCAGGCATAATTGTACCGGTTTGAGGGTGGGCCACTGAGCGGGCAGTTCAACGCAAAATCATCTCGAATTGCTGGGAAAGGTGGAATTAGTTGTCTTTTTGTCGTTTCGACAGCGCAATTGGATGGGGCGATCATACTCGGGATGACGGAGGGATGGTGCCGGTTTCCTCAGAGGAAGAATGAGAGGGCTACGTGAACCAGTCGTGAATGACCTTTGATTCCCGGGTGAGGCTGGTGAGCCGCTTGTCGGCGCCGCCGTGCCGGTAGGTCAGTTTGAGGTGATCGAGTCCGAAAAGATGGAGCAGGGTGGCGTGAAAGTCGTTGACGTGGACCGGATCACGGGCGGGTTCCCAGCCGATGTCGTCGGTTTCGCCGTAGTTGAGCCCTCCCTTCACTCCTCCGCCAGCCATGAACATGGTGAAAGCGTTGGGATGATGATCGCGGCCGGTGTTTGGTTTGCGTCCGCGCCGGTTCTCGCCCAGCGGGGTGCGTCCGAACTCACCGCC
>DMYM01000251.1:0-709 GCA_003483645.1 Verrucomicrobiales bacterium | reverse complement strand
ACCACGAGGGTATCGTCGAGGAGGCCGCGTTCCTTGAGATCGGCAATAAGGGCAGCCACCGGCTGGTCGCTCATGCCCGCATTGAACTCGAGCTCCTTGTCCAGATTCGAGTGGTGATCCCAGGAGGCGTGGATGAGGTTGACGAAGCGTACTCCCCGTTCGGCCAGACGGCGGGCGAGAAGGCAATTACGGGCGAACGTGCCCCAGGTGCGGGAACCGCCCTTGCCGCGTCCGCCGCCGGAGGGATCGCTGCGGTCCACCCCGTAGGCTTCCAGGGTTTTCTTCGATTCCCCGGAAAGATCGGCGAGTTCGGGGGCAGCGGTCTGCATGCGGAAGGCCAGTTCGTAGGCTGCGATCCGGCTTTCGATCTCCGGGTCGCGCACCTTTGCATGGGCCATTCCGTTCAGTTTTCCTAGAGCGTCAAGGCCGCGCCGCTGGACTTCAGGAGAGATTCCTTCCGGGCTGCGCAGATTGAGGACCGGTTCGTCGCCATTGCGTAAGCGCACCCCCGCGAAGGTAGAAGGGAGGTAGCCGCTCTGGTAGAGGGTGGCCCCTCCACTCGATCCGCGCCCTGCGAGCAGGACAACGTAGCCGGGAAGGTTGTTGTTCTCGCTGCCCAGTCCGTAAGTGATCCAGGACCCCATGGAGGGCAGACCGAAGTGCGGTTCCCCGCATTGCATCATGAGTTGGCCGGGATGATGGTTGAACT
>DMYM01000059.1:5726-5878 GCA_003483645.1 Verrucomicrobiales bacterium | reverse complement strand
AGCAGGCTCACGGGACGCCTGCAGGGTCCGGCCTTTGGATTGCCCCCCAGTTTCGCGGGCACATGGATAATCAGGGGCGTGCGGGTGGTCTGCTCCCAGAGTGCGGACTTGGCAAATTTCTTTTCGCCGACGTCATAGCCGTGATCTCCCCA
>DMYM01000059.1:0-5331 GCA_003483645.1 Verrucomicrobiales bacterium | reverse complement strand
ACAGGCATCAGCAAAGGAATCGGCCGCCAGGCACCCCTGCACCGCCTCCTTCCACTTCCCGCTCCTGCGGATGATGCCGCCGGCCTCCCCTGCCATGCGCCGACCACCTTCCGGGATGTCCTCAAAATCGTCGGCCTTGTGGGGAGGTAACTGGATTCCATCAAGCGGGTGCATGTCAAAGTATTCTCCGGGCAGGTACCACGGCAGGTGCGGCAGGTAGATTCCACATCCCAGGAAGAAAGGCTTCTGGTGCTGTTCCTGCAGGAAACGGGCTGCGCCCTCGGCTGTCCTCCAGTCCGCCGTTTCCCCGGGGGACTGGTCAATCGGACCCCAGTCAATGAGGCGGGCGAGGATGGGATTGGAGAATCTCTCCTTCAACCCGTGACGGTAACGTTCACCGGCAGGCGGATGCGAAGTCCCCATGCGGGTGCTGTACTGGGTATCCCAGGAGATGGGATCGGAGAATTTCCCGTGTGGCTGGTGATACAACTTTCCCCCACCCCAGGCCAGGTAGCCATGCTGGCGGAAGTATTGCGGCAGGGTCACCCACTCCCTGTATTGCGGCAGATCGCGGAACCAGTTCAGGTTACCATAGATCCCGGTGGTCGATGGGCGCAATCCCGTCATGACCGCCGTCCGGGAAGGACTGCACAGGGGGGCTGCGCAGTAGGCCTGCTCGAAAAGCACTCCTCGTTCTGCAAGGGCATCAATATGCGGCGTCCTGGCCTGCGGATGTCCGCCAAGACACCCCACCCAGTCATTCAGGTCATCGACCGCAATGAACAGGATGTTCGGCTGCTGCCGGGCAGGAGATTCCAGGACCAGCAACCAGAAAACCAGGATGGTGAACACCAAGCGCATCACCATGAAATCCTGGAACAACAATCCATCCCTGGCGAGGAATTCCGCCTCCGGCACGAGGATGCAGCAAAACAATTCAGCCTTCACCTTGCGAGGCCCCCTGCCACACTCCGCCACCGTTTAAAACTGTTCATGCAGGTCCACCGCGTCCATCAGCACCTCGTCTCGAACCCGCTTGCCGATGTGGAAGCCGAGGTTCATCGGCAACTGGACGCCCTTGGAGCGATCCCGCCGCAGGGCGACGTTGCCATCACGGCGGGAAGCCGTGGTATCGACAACATTACGGCCATCACACGCGCTGCCGGGGACTGGCTGCGCCGGCACGGCGCCACCCCTTTCCTCACTCCCTGCATGGGATCGCACAACCAGGCCACCGCGGAGGGTCAGCGAGCCATGATCGAGTCACTCGGTCTCACCGAGGAGGCCACCGGGATGGAGATCCGATCCAGCATGGACGTGGTCAGGATCGGAGACGTGGCCACGGGGGAGATCTGGATGGACCGGCACTGTTTCGAGGCCGACGGCGTCCTTGTCCTCAACCGCATCAAGCTGCACACCTGCTTCTCGGGGCCGGTGCAGAGCGGGCTGACCAAGATGATGGTGGTCGGAATGGGGAAGATCAAATCAGCGGAAACCTTTCACTCCGCTCCCACCCCCGTCATGAAGGACATGCTTCTTGAGATGGGTGCCTGTGTGATCGAATCCGGGAAGATCTTCGCCGGCCTGGCCCTGCTCGAGGACGGCTTCGACCGGACCGCGGAACTTCATGCCATCCGGCCCGGGGATATCCTCGGGCAGGAACCCTCCCTGCTTGAGCGCTATCGCAGCTACTTCCCCGCCCTGCCGGTCGACGACATCAATGTCCTGGTGGTGAACGAGATCGGCAAGACCTTCAGCGGCACGGGCATGGACACCAACGTCATCGGCTACCGGGGGGTGAATGGCTACGAGGACCTTGCGCGGCCCCGCATTACCGCCATTGCCGCCCTCGCGCTTTCGCAAGCAACCCAGGGGAATGCCATCGGGGTAGGTCTCGCGGACTTCATCACCCGGCGCCTGCGCGACTCGATCGACGAGGAAAAAACCTTCACCAACGTCTTTACCACCGGAGACATGCGCCGCATGGCCATTCCCTGCACCCTGCGAGACGAACAGGAGGTGGTGAGCCGAATGCGCGAGCGCTACGGGGAGCAGGGCTGGATCTTCATCCCCAACACCCTGCACCTTGAGACGCTCTACGTCAGCGCAGACCTCGCCACCACCCTCACGGAACATCCCCGCTGCGAGGTGAACCAGGATCCTGTTGCGCTCAGTTTCGATGCCGAGGGGCGGCTTGAGCTTGGTTTCAAAGGATAGCGCCCTTCCTCGACATGGCCGGCGCAGTCCGGTCTCATCCTGAAATTCAGGCCTTCGCCGGACGACGTGACCCACTTCGACCACGATAGCGATGTCGACTCCGCGGGCGACGATTCCCACGAGAGGGCTTCTGCGTTACACCTCCCTTTCCGTTTGCACCTCCCTTTCCGTTTACACCTCGTGGGCTGGCATGGCGTTCCGCAAGGGCAGGCAAATGCCAGGCGTGGTCATCCGACACCGGGATGGTCTGCTGGATCAGTTTCTCGATATCGCGCAAGAATTCGCGTTCTTCCGGAGAGCAGAATGACACGGCATTGCCCATCGCCCCAGCCCGGCCCGTTCGTCCAATCCGATGCACGTAGGCTTCCGGTTCGTTGGGGAGATCGAAGTTAACTACCAGGGTCACATCCTTCACATCAACGCCACGGGCAGCAACGTCAGTGGCTACCAGCACAGGCAGGATCCCCTTGCGGAATCGATTCAAGGTCCGATCCCGTTGCGCCTGTGAACGATTCCCGTGAATGGCTTCTGCTTTGATACCGGCTGTATTCAAATGGCGAGCCAACTTGTCTGATCCATGCTTGGTCCGCGAAAAAACAATCGCCAATTCTCCATCCCGCTGCGCTTTCAATCGCTGAACGAGCAGCGAACGCTTGTCTCCGCGCTCGATGAAACAGATTTCCTGCTCCACATCCTCAGCGGTGGTCTTCTCCGGTTCGATCATAATGGTCACCGGATCCTGCAGGATGGTGCGGGCGAGATTGACAATCGGCCTGCCAAGGGTCGCGGCAAAGAAAAGTGACTGCCGTTCCCGGGGCAGGAGATCAACAATTCGGGTCACGTCCCGCTGAAATCCCATGTCCAACATGCGATCAACCTCATCGAGAACGAAGAATTCAACAGCGGAGAGATCGATGTGACCCTGATCGACGAGATCAAGCAAGCGCCCGGGGCAGGCGACAAGAATGTCAACGCCTCTCCTCATCGCATTCACCTGAGGTCCCTGTCCCACACCTCCGTAAACCAGAGCGTGATAAATATCCAGATACTTGCCATAGGTCCGCAGACTCTCCCCTACTTGACTGGCGAGTTCCCGTGTGGGGGTGAGCACAAGAACGCGGGCAGTCCGGGGCCGGATATTCTGCGGTTCTTCATACAGCACATTCAAGATGGGCAAGGAGAATGCAGCGGTCTTTCCCGTCCCCGTCTGGGCACAGCCGAGAAGGTCCCTTCCCTCGAGCAAAGGCGGAATCGCCTGGGCCTGGATGGGCGTGAGGGATTGATAATTACGCTCGTGAAGAGCGCGCTGGATTGGCGCAGAAAGTTGCAACGCCTCAAACGAGGTTGGATTCATTTCGGTCTGGAGCCCGACTTCCGTAGTGGTGTCTGGGCAAGTCTCGATGAGGGGTATTAGGAGAAACCCAGAACCATTCTCTCATCGACAGGAGACCGGAATAGGGACCGAACCATTACTTGGGATTCGGTTGCCGGCGGAAGGCCGGACGCCGCAGCATATACGCACAATCACAGGATAAGCAAGGATAATGTTCTTTTCAGCCTGACAACCCGGACAAATCGGGTTCGTATTCTCCACTCTCTTACCCAGCAGACCATGCGCCGGTTCATCATCTTCAACCTCACTGCCGTCCTCCTCTCTTGCCCCACCCTTCGCGCCGGGCAACCAGCTCCGGGCGTTCAAGTCGAACTCACTCACAGGATTTCTGATCAGCAATCCGTTCCCTATCTCTTCTACCTGCCCGAAAAATTTGACGCCACCTCAGACAGGAAGTGGCCCGTCATTCTCTTCCTTCATGGACGCGGTGAGAGCCGGGGTCCCCTCAGCATCGTGGCCAAATGGGGACCGCCCCGCATGGCCAGGCGCGGGGACAAACTCCCCTACATCCTCATCGCGCCACAGTGCCCGGCCGCAAGTCGCTGGACCGATGACGACCAGCAGGACGGCGTCATCAAACTCCTCGACCACATCAGTGAAAAGTTTCCGGTCGACCGCTCCCGCGTCTACCTCACCGGCCTCAGCATGGGAGGATACGGGAGCTGGAAAATGGCCGCCAGTCATCCCGATCGCTTTGCCGCGGTCTCGCCCATCTGCGGCCGGGGCAACCCCGGGGACGCCGCCAAACTCGTGGACGTTCCCATCTGGGTCTTCCACGGCACTGAGGATGACGCGGTGCCCTACCGGCATTCCGCCGAGATGGTGGCGGCCATCCGCAAGGCTGGTGGAAAGAAGATTCGCTTCACCACCCTCCAGCACGTGGGCCACAATAGCTGGTCCGCAGCCTACGCCACCCCGGAACTCTACCAGTGGTTCGACAAGCACCGGCGCCCGCAATCGAAGTAATCCGCGGTTTTCCCCTCCGGCCCGGGGCATGGATCCCCTGAGCCACCCCCGGATTTCCCTTTTCCTGCAGACCGCCCGCGATAGCATCGTGCATGCTTGCCTTCCGGACAGGATGCCTCCTCCCCCTTGCATGGGCCTGCCTGCTGCTTTCCGAGGATGCGGGTGCATCAGATTTCAGCGGGGAGATCCAGCCCCTCCTGGCCAATCACTGCTACCCCTGCCACGGACCGGACGCCAAGACCCGCAAGCGCGGATTGCGCTTCGACCTGCGCGAGGTGGCAACCGGTGAATTGGAGTCGGGTGCCCGCGCCATCGCTCCCGGCGACCTTGAGGAAAGCGAACTGGTCCGCCGGATCTTCTCCAAGGATCCCGACGAGATGATGCCCCCGCCGGACTTCCGCAAACGCCTCAGTGATGGAGCCAGGGAGAAACTCGTCGAGTGGATCAAGGCAGGGGCACACTACGAAAAACACTGGGCCTTCCTCCCGGTCGAGAAGCCCGCGGTCCCACCGGCCAAGGACAGGGATTGGCCCCGCAATCCGATCGACAACTTTATCCTCGCCCGCCTGGAAGGACAGAAGATGGAGCCCTCCCCCGAGGCCAGTCGCCGGAACCTGGTGCGGCGCGTCTCCCTCGACCTGCGTGGACTTCCTCCTTCGCCCGCGGAACTTGCCCGGCATTCGACGGGGAACAGCGAAGAACAGTTCGCCCGCCTCCTCGAGACCATGATGGACTCACCACACTACGGTGAGCGC
>DMYM01000518.1 GCA_003483645.1 Verrucomicrobiales bacterium | reverse complement strand
GGGGGTGCGGGAGGCGGTTCGGTGGCTGCCGGGGCGGGTTCGGTCGAGGGTGCGGGAGATGCTTCGGCGGTGGCTTGGTCCGTCGGGAAGTTCAAGGCAGGAGCGGAAGGGGAGGGCGTATCTTCCTCGGCGTCAGGGAAAAAAAATTTGGGAACCTTCTTGGCTGCCTCTTTCTTGGGAACCTGCTCTTCCGGTGCTGCGCCGTCTGTGTTTTCGGGATTCTGTTGATCGGTCATGAGGAACTTCTTGGAGGGATTCTTGGGCATTGAAGGGGAGCTTGTCGATCCCGCGTTCGATGTGTCACATCACCTTCCTGCAGATCGGTTGAGTCAGGGCGATGGCGGCGCAGAAGGTGCAGGGAGAGGCAACAGAGAACCGGTACGCTTCCTTTGAACTGCTTCGGGCAACAGCGTGTATCCTGCTGAGTTAGACACGCAACGATTTCCAGCCGGAGGTGGGAAGCGCTACCGTCTGCCAGTTTGGGTGGCGATGCTGGAGAGAGGCTGTAGCCAAGGGTGTGTCAGACTGTGTCACTGCGACAATTGGGCCGATCAGGAAGGGAAAACTGAGTCAGAATGGCGCGAGTGAAACGTTTGCGGGAAGCGCCTTATAAATTCATCAAGCATTTATGATCAGTTAGTTACAGAATTTCCAGTCCTGGCTGGCACAGGATCTGCCATAGAGAACCCTGTCGGGGCCTGCCCTGATGGTTCACTTTTAACAAACCTGAAGGGAAATCCGGATCTCTACCGGGCTCCCTCAACGGAAAGGATTTAAGCACATGGCAAAAATACTGGGAATTGACCTCGGGACCACGAACTCCTGCATGGCCGTGATGGAGGCCGGCGAACCGGTTGTCCTTGAGAATTCGGAAGGGGCACGGACGACTCCCTCGGTGGTGGCCTTTGCGAAGGGCGGAGAGCGTCTGGTAGGCCAGGCTGCCAAGCGCCAGGCGGTGACTAATCCCAGGAACACGATTTTCTCTGCCAAGCGCCTGATCGGGCGCAAGTTCGCTGAGCTTACGGAAGAGGACAGGAAACTTCCCTACGTCATCGTGGAAGCAGCGAATGGCGACGCTCACATCGAGGTGGAAGTGGATGGTGAGAAGAAGACGTACTCCCCGCAGGAGATCTCCGCCATGGTCCTGGCCAAGATGAAGTCCGATGCAGAGGCCAAGCTGGGAGAGACCATTGAAGAGGCTGTCATCACGGTGCCGGCCTACTTCAACGATTCACAGCGTAACGCCACCAAGGCTTCGGGTGAGATCGCGGGATTGAAGGTCCGCCGCATCATCAACGAACCCACCGCCGCCTCGCTGGCGTACGGGCTCGACAGGAAGAGTGCCGAGAAGATCGCCGTCTACGACCTCGGAGGCGGGACCTTCGATATTTCCGTTCTCGATATCGGGGACGGAGTCTTCGAAGTAATGGCCACCGACGGTGACACGCAGCTTGGTGGCGACGACTGGGACAACGCCATCATTGACTGGGTGGCCTCCGAATTCAAAGCGAAGGAGGACATTGATCTGGGTGGTCAGCCGGATGCCCTGCAGCGCATCAAGGAGGAGGCAGAGAAGGCCAAGATTGCGCTGAGTTCCTCCAATACCTACGAAATCAACCTGCCCTTCGTGACGGCAGATCAGACCGGTCCGAAACATATCCAGATGGAGATCTCCCGCTCCAAGCTGGAACAGCTTACCGAGCATTTGCTGGATCGTACCAAGCAGCCGGTCCGCGATTGCCTGCAGGAGGCGGGCGTCAGTGCCAGCGAGATCGATGAACTCGTGCTGGTGGGCGGGATGACCCGGATGCCCAAGGTCCATGAAGTGGCCAAAGAGCTTGCGGGCAAGGAGCCCCACAAGGGGGTGAACCCGGACGAGGTGGTTGCCATCGGAGCCGGGATCCAGGGGGGCGTCCTGCAAGGCGACGTCAAGGATGTGGTCCTGCTTGATGTCACTCCGCTCACGCTCGCGATCGAGACGGAGGGCAGCCGGTCCACCCCGATGATCGAGCGCAATACCACCATCCCGGTGAAAAAATCCCAGATCTTCTCCACTGCGGCGGATAACCAGCCCGAGGTGACAATCCGGGTCAGCCAGGGCGAACGGCCCATATTCGCCAACAACAAGATTCTCGGAACCTTTAACCTGGAGGGCATTGAATCCGCGCCACGCGGCATGCCCCAGATCGAAGTCACCTTCGACATCGACTCCAACGGGATCCTGCACGTGACCGCCAGTGACAAGAAGAATGGCAATGAAAAGAAGATCTCCATTGAAGGGTCCAGTGGCCTGAGTGATGACGAGATCGAGAAGGCCAAACGGGAGGCGGAGGCCCACTCGGAGGAAGACAAGAAACGCGTCGAGGAGATCGACGAAAAGAACAAGGCCGAGCATCTCGTCTACCAGGTCGAGAAACAGCTTGAGGAACTGGGCGACCAGGCACCTGCCGAGCTGAAGAGCAATCTGGAGGCGAAAACCGAAGCGGTGCGCGAGGCCCTCAAGGCCGCCGATATTGAAGCGGTGCGGACGGCTGTCGAAGAGCTCGAGAAAACCATGGGCGAACTCATGGCTGCCGTCCAGCAGGCTGCCGGGGCAGCGGGAATGGACCCTGCCGCAGCCGCAGCCGCAGCTGCGGGGGCTGGAGCGGGATCAGTGCCTCCCGAGGACGCTCCGGAAGAACCCCGTGAGGCCAAGGGCAAGGTCGTTGATGCGGAAGTCGTTGACGCCGAGAAGTAATCTGTCAGTTTCCCGCCCCGCTCTTCTCTGGAAGACGGGGCAGCTACTCAACCAGAACCAACCAGAACCAAC
>DMYM01000083.1 GCA_003483645.1 Verrucomicrobiales bacterium | reverse complement strand
CGGGGCGATCTTCTCCGCATCAAGGGCCAGGATTCTCTGGGTGTCCCTGCGTGCGGGGTGCTGGTGCTCCTCGGTTACATCAAAACGGAAAATCGATCCCCGGCTTCCCCCGTAACACGCAGAATAGAGGGCCCCGTCCGGTCCAACTGCCAGGCCGGTGTTGCTGCGTCCTCCTTTTATGGCGGCCTGTTCCTTGAACTCGAAGTAGGCACCTTTCTCAAGGAAGCGGAAGACGCGGACCTGGCCCTGCTGATTGGTCATGAAGAAGCAGTCACTGAGATCGGGAGAAAGGGCGGTGCCGGGGTTGGCAGTGAATCCGCAGGGTCCCGGTCCAAAATTACCGATGGTGGGTGTGAGGTAGGCGGCGTGGTCGTCGCGGTCGGGGAGGAAGAGTCGTTCGTCCATCCAGGGATTGTAGGCCGCAATCCCGCTGATCCTGGTGAAATCCTGCTTTCGCAACCATTGCCAGTTGAGGCGCCATCCATGCTCGCTCCCTTCGGTGATGTAGAGAGCACGTTCCTTCTCTCCCGGGTAGTCCCCGTCGTTATCCATGCTGAAGAGGTTGCCGTGTGCGTCGAAGGCCAGTTCCTGGGCATTGCGCTCGCCGGAGGAGTAGCGCTCGACCTGGGATCCATTCAGTTCACAGCGGAAGATTCCGCCGCTGTTGGGTCGGTGGTAGGTCCTCCCCTCCGTGGTCCTGACGTGGTGCCCCTTGTCCCCGAGCGACCAGTAGACCCGGCCGTCGGGTCCGAGGGTCACTCCGCTCATGTTGTGCCCACCCTGGCCCATGTGGACCTGGAAACCGGTGGCCACGACTTCACGGGCATCGGGGAATCCGTCCCCATTGGTATCATGGTAGCGAAGAAAATCGGGTTCCGCCGCCACGAAGACATCTGAGTCGACGGCCAGCACCCCGGCTACGATTCCGGTGACCTCGGTGTGATATTCGCCCAGGATTCGAATGGCCTCACCCTGGCCGTCTCCGTCCTTGTCCGTCACCTGCATCACGCTGTCCTTCTGGACGGTGAGGTCGCGCCAGTTCCTGATATTATCTCCGTTTCGATCAGGGACCCATTTTTTTCCGGTGAGATACTCACGGTACCAGGCGCGGCGTTCCTCCACGGTGGTCAGGCTGAGATCCTTCTTTACGAGGTCCTGATGGTTCCGAATGTCGAGGCTGCTCTGCTTGCGGCGCCTGGCGACCGTGACGTAGGCGCGGCCCTGGTCGTCCAGGGAGATCGCCACGCTGTTGGCAATGGAGGGATCGGTGGCCCATTCGGTGACAACGAACTCAGGTTTCTTGTCCGAACCTTGGCCGGGGGGTGGTCCGGGTGTGATCCCGGGAATGTGAATGGTGTGAACGTTCGCCCAGTCGTTTTCATTGCTGCCAAAGACTGTTAGGCGGAGTCGACGTGCCTTACCCTTGGGAATCTTGTAGGCCACCACCCCGCTCCGTCCCCCGCTTTGCAGCTTGGTGGGGGTGTTCCAGTTTTTTCCATCGGTGGAGGTGGTCACCTCGAACGAATAGTTCCGCTCCGCTGACTGGAATCCGATTCCGACCCCGGAGAGTTCAACTTCCTGGTCGAACTCGCACTGGATCCACGTTCCCCGGCCCTGCATGGCCCACCTGGTGCCGGCGTCCTGATCAAAGGCCTTGATGGCTTCGTTTCCTGCCTGCTCTCCGGCGGAGGTGATGGACTTGATCACGGCGGCAGAGGCGGAGGCGAGGCCGAGTCCGACGGCGAGGAGGGCAACAGGGAACATTCGATTCATGGCTAAGCGGGGAGAGGTTCTGCTACCTGTGCTCAAATGTCCATCTTCCCCGGGAGGCGATGAGAGAAGGCAAGGGGACGGGCTGTTGTTTCAGAGAGGCTGCCAGGACATGCCGTGGCCGGTGGGTCCGGAGATATTGTCGCCGGGACGACAGGGAGAGAAGAATGAGGATTGCGCGGTTCACTTTGTGATTGCCCGGTAAACGAGGGGCTTCACGGTCGCTCCGAGGTCACGCATGGGAAGGGCCTGGGAGAGAGTGATGACAACCAGTTCGTCCCGCGGAGAGATCCAGAATTCGGTTCCGGCTCCCCCGAGCCATTCGTATTCCCCGATGGATGAGGGCTCAGAGTCGATCTTCTCGACCCGCACGGCGAATCCGAGGCCGAAGCCACGTCCTCCCGGGGGACGACTGATGGGATAGGCGGAATCGGGAAGCTGATTACGGGTCATTTCCTTTACGGTCGCGGTCTTGAGGAGGCGCACTCCGTCGAACTGGCCCATCCCGGAGAGCATGAGGCAGAAACGCATGTAGTCGATTCCGGTGGAAACCAGTCCGCCCCCACCGGAGAGGAACTTGGGAGGCTTCTCGAAGGTGAAGGGACCGGAGGTGCCCGGTTGGGGTGCGGACACGGGCTCCAGGTGTCGCCCATAGACGAGGGAGAAGCGTTCCCACTTGTCTTGCGGGCAGTAGAAGGCGGTGTCGACCATCCCGAGGGGCTTGAAGATCCGTTGCTCGAGGAAGGCATCAATGGTCTGTCCGGATCCCACTTCCACGAGGTGGGCAAGGGCATCTGTTCCGAAGCTGTAGTACCATTTGGTGGCCGGTTCCGAGCGCAGGGGGATGCTGTTGAGGCGCTCGGTCATCTCCCTGAGGGTGCTGTCGGCGAGAGAAGGAAATCCCGCCCTGCGGTAGAGGCGGTCAACTGTGACATTATTGGGAAAGCCCGCGGTATGGCGGAGGATGTCACGGACAGTCATCTCGTTCATTGCGGGGACAGTGCCGACCTTCATGGCGTTGGCCTTGGGAACGTATTTCGAGATGGGAGCATCCAGTTCGAGGTTGCCCTCTTCGACCAGGATCATGGCGGCCACGCTGATGACGGCCTTGGTCATGGAGTAGATGCGCACGATGGTGTCCCGTTCCATGGGCTTGTTCCGGGCACGATCGCGCATTCCGTAGGTGCCGAAATGGATGACCTTGCCGCGGCGGGCGACGAGCACCGAGGCGCCTGCGAGTTGTCCGCCCTCGATGAACTTCCTGGCCACGATCTGGTCGATCTTCCCAAGTTTTTCGGCTGACATGCCAACCTCAGCGGGAGAGGCAAAGGGGAGGCCTTGGTCCGCAGCGCCAGGATCAGTGCAGAAGAAAAGGATGAGCGGGCAAAGCGTGCGAAGGGTCATGGGCGGGATGCTTGGCGGCCTCTTAATAGACAGGTTGCGACCTTGTTTTGAAGTTCGTAGTGGTTCCTCTTCCCAATGCCCGGTTACTGCCAGGGAAAGGGGCAGGATCACACGATGATTGGGAGAAGAGAGAGACTTTCTCTTTGCACCACAGGCGCTGGGAGTAATTCTACCTCCATGAATCCATTGCGTGCTCTGATCGTGGGTATCTCGCTAACTGCCGGAGTTCCTGCCGTGAGTGCAGACGAAGGCCGGTCCCTCTTTAATGGAAAGGACCTGAC
>DMYM01000258.1 GCA_003483645.1 Verrucomicrobiales bacterium | reverse complement strand
ACACAGAAGCGTTCCCCTGCTACGCCGACAATATTAGCTTCCCCGCTCGTCGCACCGTAAAACGCCACATTGCCAATAATAATGTTTTCATCAGGAACAAAATCAGCGTGAGAGTTCTTTGGGGGGTAGACAATAACCTTGGTTCCGCAAAGACCCTTCCCAAAATAATCGTTAGCGTCCCCTTCCAACTCAAGCCTCATTCCTTTCGGACAGAATGCCCCGAAACTCTGGCCTGCACTTCCCGTAAACTTCAGTTGAATCGTATCCTCGGGAAGCCCTTCGGCACCGTAGCGACGACTGATCTCGGCACCTGTAATCGTGCCCACCACGCGATTGGTATTGATGATGGGGAGTTCCGCAGAAACGTTCTCACCAGATTCCAAGGCTGGCTTGCAAAGCTCCAGGAGGGTGGTGTTATCCAAGGCTCGGTCAAGCAGGTGGTCCTGCTCCTGAGTGCAGTAGGTCCCCACCTCATCACTCACCTCTGGCTGATAAAGAATCTTAGCGTAATCAAGTCCCTTAGCCTTCCAGTGATCAATGGCCTTGCGCATTTCCAGACGATCGCAGTGCCCTATCATCTCATTGATCGTGCGGAAGCCGAGCTGGGCCATCAACTCGCGAACTCCTTCAGCCACGAAGTTCATGAAGTTCACCACGTTCTCCACTGCGCCGTTGAACTTTGCTCGAAGGCGTGGATCCTGCGTAGCCACTCCAACAGGACAGGTATTCTTGTGACAGACCCGCATCATAAGACAACCTAGAGTGACGAGCGGTGCGGTTGAAAATCCATACTCTTCCGCACCAAGTAGAGCCGCGATAACCACGTCACGGGCAGTTTTGAGTTGGCCATCCGTCTCTAAAACCACCCGACTGCGCAGATCGTTAAGAAGCAGAGTCTGATGAGTCTCTGCCAGTCCGAGTTCCCATGGGCATCCGGCGTGCTGAATGGAGGAACGGGGACTTGCACCTGTCCCTCCATCGTGACCGGAGATGAGCACAACGTCTGCCTTCGCCTTCACCACACCTGCAGCCACTGTCCCAACACCAATCTCGGAGACGAGCTTGACATTTACTCGCGCATTAACATTCGAATTCTTGAGATCGTGGATGAGCTCCGCCATATCCTCGATTGAGTAAATATCGTGGTGGGGCGGTGGAGAAATCAGCCCCACTCCCGGTGTCGTACCCCGAACTTTTGCAATCTTAGGGAGAACCTTGTGACCCGGAAGCTCCCCTCCCTCTCCAGGCTTGGCACCCTGAGCAATCTTGATCTGCAGTTCCTCGGCATTAACGAGGTAGTGACTGTGGACTCCGAAACGTCCGCTCGCGACCTGCTTGATGGCGCTTTTTTTGGAATCCCCATTGGGCAGAGGTTCAAAACGCACCGGATCCTCTGCTCCTTCCCCTGTGTTGGAACGCCCGCCAATCCGATTCATCGCTACGGCGAGAGCCTCGTGGGCCTCTCTGGAAATAGAGCCATAGGACATGGCACCGGTTTTAAAGCGCTTGACGATTTCGGAAGCAGGTTCGACCTGCTCCAGAGGAATCTCCTTCTCCGGATCGAACTTGAACTCCATCAGTCCGCGCAAAGTGTAGAAACCCCGCGCCTGGTTATCGATCAGCGTACTATAGTTTCCGAAAAGCTCATAGTCTCCGAGACGAGTAGCCTGCTGCAGAAGATGAATACTCTGAGGATTGAAAAGATGGCGTTCACCATCGGCACGCCACTGGTACAACCCTCCGGCATCGAGCGCCTCGTTCTCGACTTCACGGGTCTTGAACGCGTCATCATGACGGATTTTCACCTCCTGAGAGATCACATCCAGGCCGATGCCCTCCACCCGCGATGCCGTTCCACAAAAATACTTGTCGATAACCTCGTTATTAAGACCGACACATTCAAAAATCTGTGCTCCGCGATAACTGGCAACAGTCGAGATCCCCATCTTCGACATCGTCTTGATCACCCCTTTAATGGAAGCCTTGAGATACCTGGCGATTGCTCTGTCGTAGTCATCAGAAAGCTCCCCTTTATCAATCATGGCAGCGATCGTATCGATCGCCAGATACGGATTCACGACATCGACCCCATACCCAAGGAGCACTGCATAGTGATGCACCTCTCGTGGTTCGCCAGATTCGAGCGCTATGGAAACCTTCGTCCGGGTGCCTCTGCTTATGAGGTGATGGTGAAGTCCTGCCACTGCAAGCAGAGCCGGAATGGGAGCGTGTCTCTCATCCACTCCGCGATCCGAAAGAACGAGAATGTTCACCCCTTCGCTGATAGCAGAATCAGCAGCAGAAAAGAGGCTGTCCATCGCCTGCTCCAAATTTGAACCAATAACAGTGCCTTCAGAACCTCGCGGACCGGCATCACCTGGAACGATCTCATCAACGGATTCTGAATTCTCCCCCTCAAAGGTGTAGAGAATCGGAATTGTCTGACTTTTAAAGCCAGCACGATCAATGTTTTCCAGAGCCGCGAGAGAGGGACTGTCAATGATCGGATTCTCCAGTCTGATCATCCGGCAATTCTCTGACCGGGGATGGAGAATGTCCTGTTCCGAACCTACAAAGGTTACACTGGCTGTAATCAATTCCTCGCGGATCGGATCGATCGCAGGATTAGTAACCTGCGCAAAGAGTTGGCGGAAATAATTATAGAGCAACTGGGCGCGGTCCGAAAGGATGGCCATCGGAGCATCATTCCCCATCGATCCAAGAGGTTGGTTCCCTGTCTCGACCGAAGGCCCAAGAATGAACCTCTTGTCTTCAAAGGTGTATCCAAATGCCCGGTTACGCTGAATAAGCTCATGCCCCTTGACTCGCTCCCTGGGATCAACTTTGGCCATCTCATCAAAGTGGAGTCGATTGGCGCTCAACCATTCACCGTAGGGATGCTCCTGAGCGATCTCTTCCTTGACCTCTTCATCTCCCACAATGCGCCCCTTGTTCGTATCGACCAAAAATATTCGTCCGGGCTCGAGACGACCCTTTTTCACCACCGTGGCAGGATCGACTTTGAGGACTCCAACTTCAGAGGCCATGATGACGAGATCGTCAGACGTGACGTAGTAGCGGGAAGGACGCAGGCCGTTCCGATCAAGAACGGCGCCAATGGAAATCCCATCGCAGAAAGCGATCGAAGCCGGCCCGTCCCATGGCTCCATCATGCAGGCATGATACTCGTAAAAATTCTTCTTGGTCTCCGTCATGTGCTCATGCTTTTCCCAGGGCTCGGGAATCATCATCATGACGGCATGCGGTAACGAGCGGCCGGAAAGAACAAGGAACTCAAGGCAATTATCAAACATCGCGGAGTCTGACCCATCATCGCGAATGATGGGCAGAAGCTTCTCCAGATCCTTGCCCATGATCCCACTGTCGAGCAGTTGCTGCCTTGCTTGCATCCAGTTCGCATTGCCCCGCATCGTGTTGATCTCTCCGTTGTGCGACATGTAGCGAAAGGGCTGCGCACGAGGCCAACTGGGGAAGGTGTTCGTGCTGAAACGCGAATGAACCAATGCCATCGCAGATTCCATATCCGGATGATGCAGGTCAGGGAAATACTCCCCAAGCTGACCGGTGGTCAACATCCCCTTGTAGACAATTGTACGAGCCGAAAGAGTCGCCGAATAAAAGAAATCTCCTCCATCCAAGGCGCTGTAACGAACTGCATCGGAAGCGCGGCGGCGGATGACGTAGAGCTTACGCTCGAAATCCTGATCATCGTCGATGTCATCGCTACGTCCAATAAAGATCTGCTTCATCAGAGGCTCACAGGCTCTGGAGGCCTCCCCAATAATCTCACTTTTCACGGGAACATCGCGCCACCCGAGGACAGTCTGTCCCTCTTCCTGAACAATCTCCTCAAAGATTGACATCGCCTTGGAACACGCTGCTTCGTCAGGAGAGAGATAAACGAATCCCACAGCGTAGCGTCCTTCTCCGGGCAGATCGATGCTCAGATCGGAGGAGACCGTCTTGAAAAACTTGTGCGGCAACTGGAAGAAGAGCCCGGCACCGTCACCGGTGTTGGCGTCACATCCACACCCTCCGCGGTGGTCCATGTTCACACACATCTCCAGCGCACCTTCGATCATACTGTGGGACTTCTGACCTTTCAGGTGGCAAAGAAATCCTACCCCGCAAGAGTCTTTCTCATGAATGGGATCATAAAGCCCCTGTTTTCGGGGCATTCCTGGGGCACGGAGACTTGAACTCTCTTGCATATTGGTTTCGATAATCAGCCCCGCATGATGCGGGGCAAAACAACGCCCTATCTGGGCCAGAATTTTGGAAGTGGGCGGGACGGGAAATATTTAGCGCCCTCGCATTCTGGTCAAGCTCCGGATTTCCTCAGTTTACAGCCAAGAATACCAACGATGATCGATACAGGCCCCGGGAAAACACCGAAGCGCCCCCCCCACAATAGTTCCGGAAGCTTAATAGTTGGAGAAATTGACCTCCAAGAGGAGGTCTGCATCCCTTTCCGCTTCTGGAGAAATACGGCCTTGGCCCAAGGGTTAAAAGGCCCGGGCCCTGCCCGGGCCTCGCTCGACACCACCACCCATCCATGAGAATCTTTATGAATGAGTGGGGAAGAACCCGATTTACCTGCCATCGCAGAGCCAACGCCCAAGGGCAAAACTTCTCTCCTGGCCAAGCTGCGTATCGGCGCCCTCCTTGTGACTGCCGCGGTAGTCCTTATCATTGCGACTCTCAACTGGGAACCCGTCCCCATCAACCTGATGGGACAGGAAATCAATGTCTCTCTCTCCCTTCTGGTCATCGTGACTTTCTTCTGCGGTATCATTATCGGTTTTCTTCTCTCCCGTTTCCGGCCCTGGCGGAGACACGACTGATTTCACCCGCCTCCCTTCATGCCTTACTCCCAATCCGTCAGTCGCTGGTGCTTCGGTGCCTTCTCCCTCGAGGATCTCGCCGAACGCGCTGCGAACCTCGGACTGAAGGGTATCGATCTTCTTCACCCCGGCGAAGTCGCCACGGTTCAATCCTTCGGCCTCACCTGTCCCGTCACTGCCGCCCCGGAACACGAGAGCGGATTGGGATCCATCGAGCGGGCCTTCAACCGGCGGGAACACCACGACACCCTGGTCGAAATCTACCGTGAGCTCATTCCCGCCGCCGCGGAATCGGGCATCCCGCATGTGATCACCTTCAGCGGGAACCGCGAAGGGCTCTCGATCCAGGAGGGGCTTGATAACTGCACCGCCGGACTGGAGCGAATTCTTCCCCTGGCGGAAGAGCACGATATTGTCCTCGTCATGGAACTCCTCAATTCAAAGATCGACCATCCCGACTACCAGTGTGACCACACCAACTGGGGCGTTGAACTCTGCGAGAAGACCGCCCATCCCCGTTTCAAGCTCCTCTATGACATTTACCACATGCAGGTCATGGAGGGAGACGTGATTGCCACCATCCGGGAAAACATCGATTACTTTGCCCATTTCCACACTGCTGGTGTCCCCGGCCGCCACGAACTCGGGCCGGACCAAGAGCTCAATTATCCGGCCATTGCCCGCGCCCTCGCCACCACCGGTTACTCAGGGTTCGTGGGCCATGAGTTTGTCCCCACCGCCGAAGATCCCTTTGTCTCCCTCGCCGAAGCTGTCCAGAGCTGGACCCCCTGACAGCAATTGCAACGTCCCGAACATGTTCCTGATGAATCTCCTACCAGAAGAAATGAAGTCCCGGCTTTTCTCCTCTCCCATGAAGTTCGCGGGCACCTTGCTTGGTGTCCTTGCAGCCCTTTCTTACTCCGCCTCCGCCATCCCCAACGCAGTCGGCGGCTTTCTCGCCCAGGCCGACAGCCCCCTCAACGACACCGAGATCGGCGGCCAACTCCTTGATCCCGGGCTCTGGGCGGGGAGCAGGGACCTCCCCGGCAACTGGCGGGAGGAAGCCCCCATCGCCACCGTGGCAGGCTCCTACCTCGCTGCCCGCCCCAAGGTGTTCGGCGTCCCGGCAGTCATGGTCCAGGCCCGCCATCGCAGCGGAAAACTGGACTCTCTTGCCATCACCTTCGCTGATGCCGGCTCCTACTTCGGCTACCTCAACGAGAAGCTCCCGGACCATCTCAG
>DMYM01000488.1 GCA_003483645.1 Verrucomicrobiales bacterium | reverse complement strand
ATCTGCACCTTGACATTGTCCAGAGAAAGCCCGCTGAAGACATCCGCACTGCTGTCGCTGGAAAACCGGAACTCTATGATGGCCGATTCTCCAATTGCTGCCTCAGGGACGAATACCTCGATAGTTGTGTAATCAATATCCAGGATCATCATATCGATGGCAAATCCTCTGAGGATTATTCAGTGCTGCTACGGCTATGATTCTGCTGCTTGACGCTATCAGTCCCGCCTGATCACGAACCGGACGAACCCGGTGGTCGTATTGCCGGGAAGAGGGTAGCCCAGGTCGAGCGTGCGGCGTCCCTCCGCATCCTGGATATCGTTCTCGACCGTGCCGACGATCTCATTCCAAGTCTCCAGATCAGTCGAGATCTGCGCCGCCACCGTGGTGCCTGGATCGCTGGTGACCCCTTTGAGCGTCAGCCTGATGGATGCACCATCGACCCGGAGATTGGAGATCGGCGGACTGCTGCTGGCCCTGCGGGGATCGCTTCCGAACGCGAACTCGACCAGGTTTCTCACGCCATCACCATCCGGGTCGGCAAGATTGCCCCACACCGTCGCCTCCAGGGTGGGATCGCCGGTCTCGGCCGCAAAATACTCTTCCCGCCAGGCCTCAAGCTGGGAGGTCGAACCGTCGGCCAATTGAGCTGCCGGCACCGTGCGGTCCGAGAACTTCACGAACTCGACCCCAACCAGGGTATCGGAACCGTCCCGCCCGGGGACGCTGTCAACGAGAGCAATCCGTCCCCCCGCGCCCCTCGTGGCAGCATAGTCGGCCCGCTTGCCACGGAAGACCGCGGTGTCCTCCCCCGCCGCGCCATCGAGAATGTTGTTGCCCTCGTTGCCGGTCAGGGTGTTGTCCCGGGCATTCCCGATCAGGTTCGAATCGCGGGTTCCAACCAGTCTCGCCTTCAGGAGATACTGCGAGTGGTGGGTATAGGCCCTGGCCCGGTCAAAGGTCATCCTGAAGGTGCCCGTGAAATCCGGGTCGATCCGGGCCTCGTAGGTCAGATACTCGGGAAAGAACTTCCCCATCAGGGACCAGCCCATGGGATCCTCCCTCCTGATCTCGTCCCGGGTCTTGGCAATATATTCCCCCCACATCCCGAGGGAGGCACTCTCTGTCCACGCGCCCCACAAGCCGTAGTAGCTGTCTATCAAACTGGCCAGATACTCCTGCGTGAGGCTGTTCTCACCCGCGAGATCGTCATACCACTCGCGATCCCGGCGCGCACCCAGCGGCCAGATCTGGAAGTTGTCCGCCATCGCATTGTTGGTGGCCCGGCGGATCTCCGCCTGGTAGGCGGGCAGCACCCCGGGCTGGGTATTACGGCCGTCCACCCCGATCCCGGTGTCGTGCACGAGGTGCAGGATCTCCTCGAAGGTCGCATCGCGGTGGTCGTAGTCCTGTTCGATGTACCACCGGTGTCCCTCGACCTGCATCTCGTTCTGGTAGAGTGGCTGGGCCGGAAGGTTGGGTTCATTGCCCTCCGAGTGGGTCCCGTTGACCAGCATCAACATGGCCTCGTTGGCAGCCATCCGGTTCCCCAACGCGGCCTTGGCAGCGCCAAATTCGGAACCCGGCACATCAGTGAGGAACATCCTCAGGACCTCCCGGGCCCGCACGATCTGTCCCTCGCTGATCCGCGACTGGGCGATGATGTGGATCGCCTTCCCGTTGGCGGTGATGACCTTCGTGTAGCGGTTGAACCGCCGGAATGCCCTCGGAAGTCCCTTGGGCATGGCCACGATCCCTTCCGGGGCAGCGCCGATATCGATGTCGTGGGGAAGATCCTGCGCCCCGGTCTGCACCATGCAGAAGCAGGCATGAAGCATGGCCGCGAGAGCGACCCGGGGTCGTCGTGAAATGGGGACACCTCTGTTCACCACCGCACCCCTAGCAGTCATCACTCAGACCGTCGAGTGGGCACTCCTGATTTCGAACATCCTGGTCCCCGCTCCCCTTGGCCTCATTCTGGAGAATCCATCCTGCGCTCTGGAATTGTGATTCCGGATCTGATTGCCTTGCGCAATGAACCGTCTCGGAGTCTTCGCATTCCTTGCCTGCGCGCTCAATTGCCAGGCGCAACTGGAAATGGAATCCCTTCCCGGGGACGGGGTATGGGTCGATCCGCGATTCCAAAAGACCAACCCGGAAAACCGGATCCGGGCCGTGGTCTGGTTTGAGAAGCAGTTCCTGGGGAACGGCACCGCCTTCCTACGCCGTGCGAAGGAGTTCGACGGAACCGGCCGGACAAAGCTGCGTGCCCAGGTGCTCGCCGCCCTGAAAGCCGCCAGCGAATCCTCCCGGAAGGCCGCGCAGGAACAACTCGGCATTCTTGTCGAAGCCGGGACCATTTCACCCCCGCAACACACCTGGATCGTCAATGGCTTTACCTGTATCACCACCACCAGGGGCGTGGAGAAACTGAAGGCCGTCCCCGGGGTGAAGAAGATCTTTCACGGGGGACCGGTCCGCCGGTTCAATTCTCCACCGGCGCAGGAGAACCCAGCAGGCATAGGCAAGGCCGGGACTCCCGCTACCCTCGAGCTGGACCCCTTCGACCCCGCTCGGAACGATCCCCTCTGGTACATCGGGAAACTGAAGGTCGGGCGGGTCTGGAAGGAGCTCGGGGTCACCGGGAAAGGCACCCTCAACGTGATCCACGATGGAAATTTCATCCCCTCCCCCTGGATCGACGGGACTCTCCATCGCAACCCCGGCGAGAAAGAGAACGGCCGGGACGATGATGGCAATGGACTGGTGGACGACCTCCATGGTTACGATTTCACCCGCGCCACCGGCAACCTGACCCGCCGCACCCTGCCGCCCGGCCGCCCCCTCCCCTCGGTCCTGCACGGACACCAGTGCGTCTCCATCATCTGCGGCCGCGGTTCGGAGGGCTACCCGGTGCAACCGGGCCTGGCCCCGGATTCAAGGTGGGCCGGGGTCATCGCCGTGAGTAACATCGAGCAGGCCGTGCAGTGGGCCATCGAGCAGGGGGCCGACACCTACAGCATGAGCTTCTCCCGCCCCAACCTGGGCAACTACCGCTCGCACTGGCGCAAGCTGATGGAGCACGGGGCCTTCTGCGGGGTGCATTTCGTCTCCGGGGCGGGCAACTTCGCCCGGGACCAGCCCATCCCGGTCCAGATGCGCGTCCCCGAGGACATCCCCCACGCCGTCTTCGCGGCGGCGGGCGTGCAGCGCGACCTGAGCCGGACCCCCTTTTCCAGCCAGGGCCCGGTCGAATGGAAGACCGAACACTACCGCGAGGGACGGGTCAACAAGCCGGAAGTCTGCGCCTTCAATTTCCAGGTGCCCCTCCTCCCCCCCTCGGGGGGACGACCCACCACCACCTGCGGCGGCAACTCCTTCGCCGGTCCCATGTTCTGCGGCACCATCGCCCTCATGCTCTCCGCCAATCCCGAACTGAAACCCTGGGAAACCCGCCAGATCATCATCAGCACCGCCACCGACGTGGCCGATGAAGGGTTCGATTTCCAGACCGGCCACGGCCTGATCAATGCCTTCGAGGCCGTGAAGATGGCAAGGGCGCGGAAGTGATCCCGCAGGACCCCCGTTTCTACCCAGGCACCCCTCCATCACCTGGTCGCCAAAATGACTCGGTTGCCTGAAGCGCCCGGCAGGGATTCCCCGGTCTCCGGCGGAGGGAATCAAGGCCAGATAACTGACTGAAACCTGGTGATCGAGTTCATGAGTCATGCAGAAAATCGCGCATCGTCATCGTAAGATCAACCAAAGGACGTCATTTCCTCTGAATCTTGTTGCCCAATGGGCCTGTCTTCATCTTTGTTCGTAGAGGCCATGACCAATTCATTCATCATCCATTTGAGACTTCCTGGCATTCGGCTCCGGACTTTTATCGAAAGCTCCCGGACAGGGATTCTCTCTCACTCCAATTCCCTGAAGGCTCTCTTTTTTATTGTCGTCATGACCATGGTGAGCATCCCGGCTGATGCCGATGTCCGCCTGCCGCGAATATTCGGTGACCACATGGTCCTTCAGCGTGGAATGAAGTTGCCGGTCTGGGGCTGGGCTGATGCGGGAGAGAAACTTACCCTCACGTTGAAAGGCAGGGGCCTCGACATCAAGGTCGACACCACCGCCGACGGTGGCGGAAAATGGAGGTGTGAATTGCCTGTGCTCAAGGCCGGCGGCCCCTACGTGATGGCCGTGACCGGCAACAATGCGGTCACTTTCAACAACGTGATGGCAGGAGAGGTATGGTTGTGCTCGGGGCAATCGAACATGGAGGTTCCTGTCGGCCTGATGAACGGAGCAGCATGGTGGAAAGGTGTTCTTGACTACCAGCAGGAGCTGGCCTCCGCCAACAACCCAAAGCTGCGTCTGTTCAAGGTCGCCACCACCTGGCAGCGGGCTCCGATACCGGATGTCAACGGGACATGGGCGGTGTCCTCTCCCACGACGGCTGCCGGTTTTTCCGGCACCGGGTTCTTCTTTGGCCGGAAACTTGTCAAGGATCTCGACGTCACCGTCGGGCTGATCGCGGCGGCGGTGGGTGGAATGCCCATTGAACAGTTTTCGCCGCATTCGGGGCAGGCCTTCTGGTATAACGGGATGATCGCCCCGGTCATCCCCTATGGAATTCGCGGGGCGATCTGGTACCAGGGGGAGACGAATTTCTGGGCAGGAGACCGGGCGAATTACTTCGATAAACAGAAGGCCCTGATCGATTCCTGGCGACAGATCTGGAAACAGGGTGATTTCCCCTTCTACCTCGTGCAATTGGCTCCCGGGCTGGGAGACCCTCTGCCGCTGTTCTGGGAAGCGCAGGCCCGCACCCTCAGCGTCAGGAATACGGGAATTGTCTCCACCAACGATATCGGCGGAGACCCGGTTCACCCCCGGGACAAACGCGGAGTCGGCGAGCGCCTGGCCCGCTGGGCCCTCGCCAAGGACTACGGGCGGAATATCGCTTTCAGCGGCCCAACCTTCAAGTCGATGAAGGTCGAGGGACACATGATCAGGGTGAGCTTTGACAATGTCGGTTCCGGTTTGAGAGCGCGAAACAATGAGCCGATCAGTGGCTTCGAGATCGCCGGAGATGGAAAGTTCTTCCCGGCCAAGGCCTTGATTGATGGCGAGACCGTGCTGGTGGCAAGCAAGAAGGTTCCCAAGCCTTCTCTGGTCCGTCTCGGCTGGCACCATTTGTCCAACACCACCCTGCAGAACAGGGTCGGACTCCCGGCCTTTCCGTTCCGGACCGGCAGCAGTGCCCCGGAAATCGGCGGAAAGAGGCTCTTCAAGAAATCCTCCACCATCACACTGAAAGCAATGGAAGGCGACGGGAACATCCACTATTCACTCGATGGTTCCCTGCCGGACAAAACATCACCGGTCTACACCAACCCCATTGAGATCAGCAAGACCACTGCCATCCGCGCCAGGTTCTACAGGGGCGATGGCGTCATGAGCAGTGTTGCCGAGGCAACCTTCAGCAGTGCTGAACCACGCAAGCATGGGACCAAAACTCTCAACCTGGGAGTCAGCTACAAGTATTATGAGGGATCCTGGGCCGCTTTACCCGATTTTGACACTATCGAGGCCATCAAGACGGGCATTGCCGATGACTTCAACCTGACGATGGCTGACAGAGCGGATGGTTACGCCCTGACCTTTACAGGGTATCTCGATGTCAGGGAACCCGGACTCTACACCTTCCAGACCACCAGCGATGACGGAAGCGCATTGCTCGTGGATGGAGAGCTGGTGGTTGACAACAATGGAATTCATCCGCCCGTCACGAAGTCTGGCGAACTTCAGCTTCGCAAGGGATGGAGAAAGATCGACGTCCTCTTCTTCGAAGGCAGTGGCCAGGAAGCCCTGAGCGTTCAGTACAAGGGACCTGACACTCCCCTCCAGGCGCTTCCCTGCTGGTGCGAGCAGGGACTGGAAAATGCCGGGCCCCTAAGGGTCTTTACCAACAAGTCCGGCACCAAGATCAAGGCCAGGACGGTTTCCGTTTCGGGAAACAAGGTGCACCTCGTCCGTCATGACAAAAGGGAGTTCATTGTCCCGGTTGATTCGCTGAGCGAAGAGGATCAGCAATACCTGAAGGACTGGGTTGCCAATGGAGAGAGGTAACCGGGAAATCCTGAATGAAGGGAGCATGCTCCATGGCACACCGGATCCGCAGGGAAAAGATCTCCCCCTCCCTTATCTGCCTCAGGCGCACTGATCAATAGCGGGGTGGCATTGTGAGAATTCCTTTGATATCTCTTTAGCTATGGCACCAAGAATCGACACCCTGGTCAGCGCTTGCGCAATCATGCCCTGCCGGCTCAACAAGATCGGATCGATACTCCAGAATTGTTTATCATGAAATCCATTCCACGACGCCACTTCGTTCGCACGGCGACAGCAACCGCCATTGCCGCCC
>DMYM01000090.1 GCA_003483645.1 Verrucomicrobiales bacterium | reverse complement strand
CAAATTGCGCCAGCTCTTTCGCGACCAGGAAGAGGCTTCCCATGACCGCTGGAAGCGGCGCCACGACAAGAACCTCAAGGATTTTATCGACGAAATGGAAAGCGAGACGAGCTCAGCCCGCCGCTTCAGCCGGGAGGCGGAGAGATTTATTGATGGCATCACCGACGGGATGAAGGAGAAAGGTGAGCTTCCCGCTGCCCTTGACTTGCCTAGATGGGTCAGAGGCGACCTCGAAAAGGAACACGAGAAGGCTCTCGCCAAGCAGAATAAGATCTGGGCCGAATACGAAGCTGATTTTGAAAGCGCCCAGGAGCGCTACCGTGCCCAGGTCGGCAAAGAGGTCGGGCGCCGCCAGGCACAAGGAGACCGTGAGGGAGCGGCTTATCTCACCAGCGAGGTCACTGCGGCCGCCGAGAAGGCCTACTTTCTCGCCATTCTTGGCCGCGAATTCCCCGAAGTTCCTGAAGGACTGGAGCAGGACCCGGACGACGACGATCAGTGAGGCTGCCGGTCTGCTCGCTGAGCGCCGCCAGAAGGAGGTGATCGATCCCCCTGTGTCGCGTTCCCCGTCGGGGGCTATCTGGATTGCCGCAAGGCCAATGGACTGGCCAAGAGCTCTCCAAGCTCTCTAAGCTCAGCCCGTGCCCCCTGCCAAGAAACGCACCGCCGCTCCTGCACATCGCCGCCAGACCGGACTCCGGAAGGGGAAACAGAAGGAGGTGATCGTCGTCCGGGGCGCACGACAGAACAATCTCAAGGGGCTCGACCTCGATATCCCCCTCGGCAAGCTCACGGTGGTGACCGGCCCTTCCGGCTCCGGCAAATCCTCCCTCGCCTTCCAGACCCTCTACGCGGAAGGCCAGCGACGCTACGTGGAAACTTTTTCCCCCTACGTGCGCCAGTTCTTCGACCGCATGGACAAACCCGCTGTCGATCGCATCGAAGGCATCCCGCCCGCCATCGCGATCGAGCAGAAGAACAACGTGCGGACCACCCGCTCGACGGTAGGCACCATCACCGAGATCAATGACTACCTCAAGCTGCTCTATGCGCGCTGTGCCCATGCCATCGACCCCTCCAACGGCGATCTCATCCGGCCCGACACCAGCGACTCGATCTCGGCGTGGTGTTTCGAGAATCTTTCCGACCGGCAGGCCCTGGTCCTCTTCCCTGTTCCCGTACCCCCCGAGACCGAGCTGGAAGAGTTCTTCGTCTTTCTTCAGCAGCAGGGATACCTCCGCATCCACCTCAACGGCCGGGTGATCCGGACCGACTCTCCTGAGGAGGCGGGATTTGCCCTCCTGCCTCCCGAGGTGCAGGTCATCCAGGATCGCATCAGGATCAGCAAGGCCAACCGGCAACGCCTCCTGGAGGCACTTGAGCGCTCCCTCGATCTGGGCAAGGGTGCCTGTAGCATTGCCGACTCGGAAGAAGGCAGCCACCCCCGTCCCTTCTCCACCAACTGGGCCAACCCCGTCACCGGGTTCACCGCCCGTCCGCCCACCCCTTCCCTCTTCACTTTCAACAACCCGGTGGGGGCCTGCCCTGATTGTCGCGGCTTCGGACGCGTCATCGGCATTGACCTCGCCAAGGCCATTCCCGATCGCCACCGTTCCATCCACGAAGGCTGCGTGAAGCCTTTCCAGAGCGAGCGCGGGGAAGAGTGCCAGCGTGACCTTGAGTTGCACGGCGCGCGGCGTGGCCTCGACCTCGACTGCCCCTTCTCCGACCTGAGGGAGGAGGAACAGAACTGGGTTCTCTACGGAGAGCGCGACAATCCGGAGGACGCATGGGAGAGCGACGAATGGTATGGTGTGAAGGGATTCTTCGAGTGGATGGAGGGCCGCGCCTACAAGATGCATGTCCGCGTCTTTCTGAGCCGCTACCGCTCTTACACGACCTGTGGCACCTGCCGCGGCGCACGCCTGCAACCCGAGGCCCTCTGCTTCCAGATCGATGGCTGCACCCTTCCCGATCTCTGGCGACATCCAGTCGCCGATCTTCACGAATGGATCCTCGAGCTGCCCCACAGGATTCACGATCGAAGTTCCAGCACCGACCGGACGACCAAGCTCGTCCTCTCCGAGATCACCAACCGCCTGCGCTACCTCTGTGAAGTGGGACTCGGTTACCTTACCCTTGACCGTGCCACCCGCACGCTCTCCGGCGGCGAGATTGAGCGGGTCAATCTCACCAGCTGCCTCGGCGCGTCGCTCACCAACACGCTCTTTGTCCTCGACGAACCGACTGTCGGCCTGCACGCCCGCGACATCGGGGCGCTCGTCTCCGTCATGCAGAGCCTGCGCGACAAAGGCAATACCCTCCTGGTGGTCGAACATGAGGAAACCGTCATGCGGGCGGCCGATTATCTGCTTGATCTCGGTCCGGGTGCGGGTGAACACGGAGGTGAAATCGTGGCCGCTCTTACAAGACGCCAAGCCTTCCATTCCGGGGCTCTTGAGACCTGCCCGCAGAGTTCCACCCTTCCCTACCTGCTGGGCCAGAAGTCAATCCCCGTTCCTTCCGACCGTCGCGCCCCCTCCGGTTACCTCAGGATCCGGGGTGCGTCCCGTCACAATCTCCTCAAGCTTAATGCCGACATCCCGCTCGGAGTCTTCGCCTGCGTGACAGGGGTCTCCGGCTCGGGCAAGTCGACCCTGGTCCACGATGTCCTCTATCAGAATCTGGCGGCGGCCCTGCGCATTGAGAGCAAGGACGAACCGGCACCCCTGCGCTCCCTTACCGGAACCGAGCAGCTCGCCGCTGTGAAAATTGTGGACCAGAGTCCGCTTTCCCGCACGCCGCGCTCCACTCCTGTCGTCTACCTGGGTGCCTTCGATCTCGTGCGGCAGCTCTTCGCCAGGAGCCCGGATGGCCAGCTCGCCGCGGCAAAGCCGGGATACTTCTCCTTCAACTCCGGTGCAGGCCGTTGTGAACGCTGCGGGGGCAACGGCTTCGAGAAGGTCGAAATGCAGTTCCTCTCCGACCTTTATCTCACCTGCCCCGAATGCAGTGGTTCGCGCTACAACCAATCCGCACTGGGGATTCGCTTCGAAGGCAAGACCATCGCGGAGGTCCTTTCCCTCACCGTGACTGAAGCGCTATCCTTCTTTGGGCGGGGAGCGGCGGAGACTGCCAGGCGTGCGGCCACCACGGAGGCCCGGCTCAAGACCAGGATCCTTTCTGCCCTGCGACCACTCGAGGATCTCGGCCTCGGTTACCTTCGCCTTGGACAACCCCTCAACACGCTCTCCGGCGGGGAGGCCCAGCGACTCAAACTGTGCACCATCCTCATGCAGGCCCTCTCCCGCCGGGAGATGCAGGCCGAGCTTCTCATCCTCGACGAACCCACCACCGGCCTGCACTTCGGTGACATTGAAAAGCTCCTCGCCGTCTTCCAGCGCCTGGTCGACGCCGGTCATTCCCTCCTTGTCATCGAGCACAACCTGGACGTCATCAAGTGTGCCGATCACCTGATCGACATCGGTCCCGGTGCCGGCGCAGACGGAGGAAAAATCATCGCCACCGGGACCCCCGAGGAGATCGTCACAACAAACACCGAAACGGCCCGCTACCTCGCCCCTCTCCTCAATCCCGACGACGTGCGCGTCCCCGGGCCACCCGCCGGCAACCAGCTTGACGAACAAGGCTCCAGGCCCGAAAGCCGCATCGGAAATGCCATCCAGATTTCCGGTGCACGAGAACACAATCTGAAGAACATCGAAGTGACCATCCCCCGCGACAAGTTCGTGGTCGTCACCGGACTGAGTGGGAGTGGGAAGTCCACCCTGGCCTTTGACATCATCTTCGCCGAGGGACAACGGCGCTTCCTCGATTCGATGTCGCCCTACGCACGACAGTTCGCTGAGCAGCTGGAAAAGCCCGACATCGACCGCATTTCCGGCCTCCCGCCCACGGTTGCGATTGAACAACGCATCTCACAGGGGGGCGGTAAGTCGACCGCCGCCACCGTTACGGAGGTCTACCACTTCCTGCGCCTGCTCTATGCCAAGCTGGGAACGCAGCACTGCCCCGAGTCCGGTGAACCGGTGGTGCCACAAACCGAGGACGCCATCGTGGACGTTATCCGGATGCAGTTGAAGAAGGGTCCGGTAGACATCCTCGCCCCCGTGGTACGCGGACGAAAGGGTTTCCATACCGAGGTCGCCGCCTGGGCCGGACGCCAGGGCTATACCCGCCTTCTGGTCGACAACCAGTGGAAGGAGGTAGAGGAATTCCAGCGGTTGGAGCGCTTCAAGGAACACGATATCGATGTCCTCGTTCTCCATCTTTCCAAACCCAACATCCGTCTCTCCGGCCTCCGCGAAGCGGTGGCCAGGGCCCTGCAACTGGGAAAGGGCACCCTGCGGATGCTCGATAGTGACAACCGTCTGCACCCCTTCTCCAAGGCGCGGGTCAGTCCGGTCACCGGCCGTTCCTTCGAGACTCCTGATCCTGCCCACTTCTCATTCAATTCGCCCCGAGGCTGGTGCAAAACCTGCCGGGGCCACGGAGAGATCGCCACCACCCGCCGCCGCTTCGACAGCCGGAACAAAACGCCCTACAACTCCATTGCGGAAGCTGAAATCGAGTTCGATCGCAAACTCGACCGCGCTGACGAGAAGGAACTGGTGATCTGTCCCGACTGCGGGGGCGCCCGACTCAATGAAGTGTCCCGGGCCATTCGGATCCAGGGCCGGGCCATTCAGGACGTAACCTTCCTTCCGGTAACGGAGGCCGCCGCCACGGTGCAGGATTTCAGGTTCACCGGGCGGGAAGCCACCATCGCCCGCGACATCCTCCCCGAAATCGCCCAACGCCTCCACTTCCTGGAAGAGGTGGGACTGGGCTACCTGCAACTGGACCGCTCGGCCAGAACTCTCTCAGGCGGTGAGGCTCAGCGCATCCGTCTGGCCGCTCAACTCGGATCCAATCTGCGGGGCGTCCTCTACATCCTCGACGAACCCACCATTGGCCTGCACCCCCGCGACAACGACAAGCTCCTCAACACCCTGGAAGCACTCCGTCGCAAGGGGAATTCCCTCCTCGTGGTGGAACATGACAATGAGACGATGGCGCGAGCCGACCACATCATCGACCTCGGCCCCGGAGCCGGACGGCACGGCGGCGAGGTAATCGCTTCCGGACCGCTGGGGAAAATCCGGAAACTCAGGAAGTCCATTACCGGTCACGCGCTGACTCATCCTCTGGTCCATCCCGTCCGCGGGCAACGCCGACTCCTCCCCAAGGCCGCCGCCAGGACGGGTTGGCTACGAGTGAAGGGCTGCACCCTCAACAACCTCAAGAACATCGAAGTGCGTATTCCGCTCCAGTGCCTGACTGTAATCACCGGCATCTCAGGGTGCGGGAAATCCTCCCTCATGCGCGGCACGATCGCGGAGCTCTTCAAGCGCCAGGCCGAAAAAACCTGGAAATCAGCTTCCGGAGTCAAGTCGATCCGGCACTGCTACGAGGTGGACCAATCACCCATCGGCAAGACCTCCCGTTCCTGCCCCGCCACCTACGTCAAGATCTTCGACGACATCCGCAAGCTCTTCTCCCAACTGCCGGAGGCGCGCCTGCGAGGGTTTGATGCCTCGCGTTTTTCCTTCAACAATTCGGGAGGACAATGCCCCGAGTGCAGGGGAAACGGCCGCATCAAGCTTGAGATGGATTTCCTCCCCTCCACCTGGACCCACTGCGATGGCTGCAACGGAAAGCGCTACAATCCCGCCACTCTGGAGATCCGCTACAACGGTCGATCCATCGGAGACGTCCTGGCCATGACCATCGACGAAGCGGCGGAGTTTTTCTCCGCCCACAGCAAGCTGCACCGCACGCTCTCTCTCCTGAAGGACACCGGTCTGGGCTACCTCCAGATCGGCCAGCCCAGCCCTACTCTCTCCGGTGGCGAAGCGCAGCGCATCAAGCTTGTCACCGAACTCACCCGCGGACGCATCAGCAGGACTGCGGTAAAGACGAGGAAACCACAGGCCAACCTCTACCTCATCGAGGAACCCTCCATCGGTCTCCACCTGGAGGATGTCAAGAAGCTCATTGACGTGCTCCACCGTCTGGTGGACGAGGGACACACCGTGGTGGTGGTGGAGCACCACACCGGCATCATGGCGGAAGCTGACAACATTATCGACATGGGCCCGGAGGCAGGCAGTGCCGGTGGCCGCATTGTGGTCCAGGGACCACCCGAGAAGATCCTCAAGTCGAAGGCTTCGCGCACCGCTCCTTTCCTTCGGAGTGCGCTGAGCTCCTGACCCTTTCTGGTGGCTTTCCGCTGGTGGGTCCAAATCATCTCATCAGATGAGATCGCCAGTTCATCTTCTCACCCCATCGAAGGTCTTCGGTTCCCTTCCTGAAAGATTTGCTTGCGCCCAGCGCACCACAGCCCATCTTCCCGCGAACATGGAAAAGCTCCTCCTCATGCTGGTTGCTGTAGCCCTGGCCACTGGTATCGCTCTTGCCGAGGAAAAGGCCGATCCCGCCAAGGCTGACGTCAAGGTCACGATCGCCGGCAATGACCTGATGAAGTACGACAAAACTGAGATCGAGGCCAAGGCCGGACAAACCATCGCCATCACCCTCAAGAATATCGGAGCCCTTCCCAAGGAGGCCATGGGCCACAACGTGGTGGTCCTCAAACCCGGAACCGACATCATAAAGTTCGCCATCGGCGGCATCGCCAACAAGGCAGGTGGCTATCTTCCCACCGAAGCTTCCCTCGCTGCCCAAATCGTCGCCAACACCAAGATCCTCGGCCCCAAGGAAGAAGAAACCATCGTCTTCAAGATCGACGCCGCCGGGGACTATCCCTACCTGTGCACCTTTCCCGGACACTTCGCGGTCATGAAGGGAGTGCTCAAGGTCAAGTAGACCCCTCTTCCCTGAAAAACAAAGGCTACGCTTCCGCGTAGCCTTTCTGCTGCCATCCGGACCGGCCTTTTCAGTCCAGCCCCGCTTCCTGCATGAAACGGCCATAGGCCTCCTCGCCCATGTAGCGTTTTATCATTACCCCGGGGAGCGGTCCGCAGGTCCCCCACTTCGGAGGGAGGTCTCGAAGCGCCGGGGCTCTCCCGCCAGTTCGGGCCGCTCTTCAAGGTAGGTCCACGTGACGTCCCCGTTCCTCACGCTCACGCTGCTACGGCTCATGGTCTGCGCATCCGACCGCAGCATCCTCGGAGTGAAGGGAGATGGATTGTCCTCGGTATCGGAGTGATACAACCCCAACAGGTTGCTTCCCATGCGCTGGGCACAGCACAACTCCTGGAAACGGCGGAAGCGGGCGATCCTGACCTCGGCGTAGTGAAAGGAGGACGAGCAGAGCGGCAGCTCCGGGATGCGTTCGACGGCCAGTTCCCTGCCGTTCCAGGTCCAGGATCTTTCTCCCACCGGATCGAAGCCTACTATCTTAAAGGGCCACACTCCCTCCAGATCTTCGAGGCGGAGCTGCTCCTCCACCGCTGGCACGTTCTCCAGCGCGGCCATCTCCATGACGACCTGACCCCGGCTCCGGGACGGCATCATCCCTTCCGCTTCCTCATGCCAGCGATTGAGGAGACAGACCAGCAATCCCCGCTCATTGACCAGCATCCAGGTTCCCCCACCATCGGGATCGATGGGAGCAAGAAAGGAAAC
>DMYM01000089.1 GCA_003483645.1 Verrucomicrobiales bacterium | reverse complement strand
CCTCACCCTGCACTTCCACCTCGACCTGAAACGGAACGGGATCCGGAAGCGGGGGCTCTCCTTCCGGCCCTTTCTCCTGGGCGGCAAGCAAGCTCACGCCCAGCGCGAAGCCAGTCAGCAGAAAAAGGGGCGTCGTTCTCATGGTCTCTGTGCGGGCGATTATACGGCGTTCGCTTCAACCGCCAGGGAGCGGCGACACCCTTCAGCAGTTCCGCAACAAACCAGACTCTCCTTCCTCTGTCGACCCCTCTCTCGTCAAACCACCAATTCCGGCCTGCGGAGAACGTCTCCTTCTTCCCTGTCCGGTTCAGTTCTTCACCCCGTAACCCGGGAGCGGTTTGCCATCGTCGCCCAGTTTCCCCGTGGCCCACAGCAACCCGCGCGTGACGAGGTCCAGATAGGTGGGCTCCAGCATGGTCTCATTGTGATGGCCGATGGTGGTCCCGAACACGCGGCTCTTCTTCTTCCCGTATTCGTTGACCCAGACACAGATGTGATTCTCCTTTGGACCGGAGGTTCCCTCCACCAGCGGGGTGGCGGTCTCCCAGACCTTTTCAATCCGGTAGAGTTCGCCCTTGGGCGTGGTCCACTCCGCGGGAAAGCCCTTCATGACCGGATGATCGGGCTTGAGGTTCTTCATCTTGATGGGGGCGTGACGCCCATGATTGCGCGAGGTCACCCCGAGGAACCTGCGCCACTCGTCCGCCCCCTTTGGAGCCGCGCGGTAACTGTGCATACTGCAATGCAGCACCACTGCCGGAGTGGTCTCGTGCGCCTTGGCAAGAGCCTCCACGAAAGCATCGTCCTTCACCCCACCGAAGCACTCGTTGTGCACGATCACGTCGTATCCCCTGGTCCAGTCCTCCTTGGAATAGATGCTGACCTTGTGATCCCGGGACGTTCCACCCTCGTGGACGATGGTCCAGTCCACCTTGGCACGCTGACTGATGCCCCCGGGAATGATGACCTTCTGCTGGTTGTAGTCGTGGCAGCATCCACCGGTGATCAGCAGTGCCTTGAGCGACGCCCCCTCCTCCTTGTTGTCATTGGCGACGGTTTTCGAGGCATCGGGTGCACTCACTGCCACGCCCAGGGCGGCGAGGAGAGAAAGCGGAAGCAGGGCGGTGACAGAGCGACGGGTAATCAGATTCATGGCAGGCGAAACGGGTTGGTTCAATCGCCACGCTGAGGAATCACCTGCGCCCTGTAAAGCACGGAGCTGATCACTCGATCCATGAGACATGGAAATCGTCTCGGCGGGCCCCCTCATTCGAGGTTGCCATCGTTAGGGCCTCGGCGAAATGCCCTTTTCTTCAGATAGAGGTTGCGGCGAGCATTGACACTTTTCACCAGAGGCGCTTCGCCTCTGTCTCTCAGCAGCGTGAGCGCGGCCTCTACGTTCGAGATTGCCGCAGAAAAGTCTCCGATTTCGGCGTATGCAGCGGCGAGGGCATCCAGGACGGCTGCGTCCTTTCCACCCGTCTGTTTTTTGGCGGACTCTGCATAGGCCACTGCGCGGTGGCCGTCGCGAAGAGACGAGTTCGGATCGGCTGCCAAAACCCAGGCCGCGCCCCGCAGGGCTGCGCTGTCCTTGCCGGCCGAGCGGCCAATCGCCTCCTCATAAGCAATCAAAGAGCGCTTCCCGTCGCCCAGGCGGTTGGCGGCATCTCCCAGAAAAACGAGCATCCTTTGGAACTGCGGATGTCCGGCAAATGATGACTTGTAGCGCTCGTAGTAGGCGATCCCTTCCCGATCATAGCCGCGCTGCAACAATTTCAACCCGATCGGGAAAAAGTTCAGGCGGCGAGGCGGGGCAAACCACTGCCCGTCGAATTGCTCAGCGGAATTTCTGCGCGCCGCATCGTCTGAGCTCAGCTCTCCAAGATCGCGGAGGAGCGACGCGATCTCGAGCCGGCCCCGGTAGAAAACCGCCAGGTTCCCGTTCTGATCGAGCAGGAAACTCGCGGGCAGAGGGAGTTCAGTGAAAATATCGAACTGGAGATCGTGAACCATCTGCAGTTTTTCGATGCTTGCCTCGCTGGCGAAGCCACTTCGAAACGGGAAGTCGAGTTTGCGCAAGATCCGCTTGGCGGCCGCCTCGTCCCCGCCCGGAGTGATGGGGTCGACCGAAATGGCGATTACGTCACAACCTGTGGCGCGCAGTTCGGCCTCCCTCTCTGCGAATTCCTTCAGTTCGGTTACACAGGGCGCACACCAGCTCGCCCATAGGGTCACGAGCAGCGGCTTGCCGGTGTCGAGCGGCAGGGAATCGATGGCGGGCAGCGGGATCCGGCTCAGACAAACAGTCCTGGCAGAGCCGGAGGGAGCGGGCAGGACGACCGGGCCGGGCGAGAGAGTATTCGCGTGGGTGGCCCGCCCGACCTGGACGACTTCGGCACGCCCACGTCTCTCCCGGAGCCGATAGAACGCGTTGCCGCCGAGATCCGGAAAGCTCTCCATGGATCCGTTCGGCCAGCGCACTTCCACCGTCACCGGGCCGGGGTGACCGCCCAGCCCGAAGTGAAGCCACTTGGACGATTGGGAAAGGAATCCGTCTCCGGCGCGAAGGGTTTTGGCGAGGGGGAATTCCTCCTCACCGCCCAGGTGGACGTTGACCCGGGCTCCGATCGCATCGCGATTGCCGATCGTTCCTTCGAGCCGGATGGCGATGAAGCTGTTCCTCCCTGGGAGGTCATTCCGGAAAAACCGCAGTCGCGGCGCCGAGCGGTTGGAAACGAAGAAATCGATGTCCCCGTCACGATCCCAGTCAGCGCGCGCAACGCCGCGGCCGTCGTCGGGTAGATCCAGCCCGGAAACCGCCGAGACATCGCAAAACGATCCGTCCCGCAAATTGAGAAAGCAATGGTGCCTTTCGCGCGCACTGAAACTGCGGCC
>DMYM01000302.1 GCA_003483645.1 Verrucomicrobiales bacterium | reverse complement strand
GGTGCGCATGGCCGCCAGTCCGTCGGCGGCGGCCTGCCGCACGGCAAAGAAGGGATCTTCCTTGAGGACCCTGCCGAGTTGTTCGAGGGTCACCTTGTTTTTCTTCCTGGCCAGTTGCTGGACCGCGAGGAGGCGGCCGATGACGTCGTCCTGGTCCGCCAGCTGGGCGAGGAGCATCTTCTCGTTGGGCTCGAAGTTGATCTTGGCCAGGACGGTCACTTCCGGATCGAAGCGCACCACCTTGGGAGCGGCCTCAAGGGTGAGGTAGAAGTCCTCGCGCTCCCTGGAAATCTCAAGGGAGTGAAGGTGGACCTGGTCACCGACCACGAATTTGACCGGCAGGTGGAAGCGGAAGAAGGGGCGCTTCTCGTTGGTCATCTGGACCTGGGTGATGGAGAGTTTCACCTGTCGGGCCAGTTCGTCCCACGAGTAGTGCACCTTGAGCTCGGGGTAACCCGAGAGGTAGACCCACTGGTCGAAGAACTGCGAGAGGGACCGCCCGCTGAGTTCCTCGAAGATCTCGACGAGGTCCTGGGTGACCACGGTCTTGTAGCGGTGGCGCTCCAGGTAGGTCTTCACGCATTCCCGGTAGAGGTCCTCTCCCAGTTCGGAGCGCAGCATGTGGAGGATCCAGGATCCCTTCGGATAGGCCCGGAAGTTGAACTGCTGCATGGGATTGCTGTAGCCCTTGTGGACCATGGGAGTGGTGTCCTTGTTGTGCCCGAAGATGCCTTGGGCACTGCCATGCAGTCCGTGCTTGAAGTGGTCGTTGCCCAGCAGTTCCCGGTTGTAGAGCAGCGAGTAGTAGGTCGCGAAGCCCTCGTTGAGCCAGAGGTGACTCCAGTCGCGGCAGGTGACCAGGTCGCCGAACCACTGGTGGGCGGCCTCATGGGCGTCGAGGCCGCGGCTGCTGCGCAGGTTCTCGCTGGCTTCCGTGAAGAGGGTGCGTGCGGTCAGGGTGGTCAGGCTGGTGTTCTCCATTCCGCCCATCATGTAATCGATGGCGCAGGCGTTGTAGTACTTGTCCCAGGGGTAGGGAACCCCGATTTCCTTTTCGAAGTAGGCCAGGATCTTGACGGTGTCCCGGAAGGTGCCGGCCAGCTGGTCCTTCTCGGAGGGGGGCACGTAGAGGGCGACGGGAAGGTCGCCGTGCTTGCCCTCCATCTTGGCGAAGTAGCCGGCCACGAGGGTGACGAGGTAGTTGACGTGGGCCTTGTCCTGGAGCCAGTGAAAGGCCACCAGCCCGGTCTCGTTGTTCTTCTGGCGGGAGAGAAGCCGCCCGTTGGAGAGGGCCTCCATTCCCTCGGGGACGTGGCAGATCACCTCGGTGGTGAACTTCTCGTTGGGATAATCGTGGCTGGGGAACCAGTGCTGGTGGTCCTCGGGTTCTCCCTGGGTCCAGAGCTGGGTGTCACCGGCCGGGTAGCCCATTTCGGCGGTGCGGAAGTAGAGTCCTTTTTTCGGGGTGACGTCGTAGGTGATGGTGACCTGGGCCTTGGCCCCGGCCGCCACCGGTTCGGCAAAGGTGATCTCGAGGTGCTTGTCCGTGCTCTGGGTGGCCTTGATGGCCTGCGGGGAGGTCACCTCCCTGATGTCCAGGCCCACTGCATTGAGGCGCCACTGCTTGAGGGGCCTGGCGATCGGTTGGAAGTCGAGGATGGCAGTGGCGGTCAGGGAGCGCTCCTTGAAGTCGGGAGTGACTTCGAGCTTGAGGTGCTGGACGTCGACGAAGCGGTCGGGGGCGTAGCTGTTCTGCGGCGCCTTGCCTTTGTCCTCGGCCGCCAGTTGCCGGGCGTGCAGCCGCGCCATCATCGCGCAGTGGCCGCACTGGAAAAGGTGGGCTTCGTTGGCGCGCAGGGGGGACGCGGCTATGAACTGGCCACCAAACACGGCCAGGGTGACTAGCAGTTGTCTGTTCATGATGTAAGGGGGGGCGGGAAGATGCCTGTTTTTGGGAAGAATTCAATCCCAAGCCCTCCGGGCCCTGAATCTCCGGGGGAAATGCGCCCCCTTTCCCTGCACAAGGCCGGAAAAGAGGTTCGGGGCGGGGTCCCTACGGCGCGGTCACGACGAGGTCGTCAAGCTACCAACCGGCGAATTCGCCAATGGTGTCGGACTCGAAGTGGAACTCGAGCTTCACCGTTTTCCCGAGGGCCTCCGGCGGAAGGGGAAGGGTGACCTGCTCCCAGTCGGTACCAAGTCCGTTGATGCCGTCCTGCAGGACCGCGATCAGTGAATCGTCGGTGGCATCAAGAAGGCGAATGCTGCCCTGGTCGGTGGGAGCCTCGATTTCGACGAACTGGAAGAAACTGAGGGTGGCTAAGGCAGGGGCAGGGCCATGGCGTTAGCCCTTTTGTCGCCTGCGAAGTTCCTGATCTCCCAGGTGATGTAAAGCGCCTCTGCGTGACGTCCCGGTCGGACGGGAGCTATTGGTTTCCACCCCGGAGATGGGCGCTGGCCCCGGCCACCGATTCGAGGAGGAGGGGTTCGAGCTCCGCGAAGCGGGGAGGGATCTGCCCGGCAGCCACCTGTTCCTCGCATTCGCGGCAGAGTTCCTCAAACCGGATCATGCCCATGGTGCCGGAGGCGCCCTTGAGCTGATGGAGGATGCTCTTGCCATCCTCAAGGCGGCCCTCGGTGAGGGCAGCGGACAGGTTCGACAACTGTTCGCGCCCGTGCGTTTCGAAGTCGCGCACGATCGGGAGAAGGAGTTCGGGCCTGCCGGAGGCCATGGCGTCGAGTTGGGCGGGATCAAGAAGAGCCACGGGGTGATCATAAGGGCCGGGAGGTCCCGGGGAAAGAGCAAGGGGTGGGTGGATCAGGGAGAGCTCTTTCGCGGGATTAGGCCAATATTCCGGGGATCCAGCCAATTAGGGGGCGGGGAAATTGTGGTGGGCATCCCCGGTGGGAATAGTTAAGATATCCTAAATGTCTGAAGAGACACCCCATCTCGTCCTCGCTGACGACGACGAAACTGTCCGGAACCTGGTGGCGATGCACGCCGAGCGGGGCGGTTTCACAGTACACGCCGGCGAGAATGGTGCGGAGGCCCTCGATCTCGTCAACGACGACACCGACGTGGTGTTGCTCGATCTCCAGATGCCGGTCCTCGACGGCTTTGGCGCGCTGGAGCGCCTGACGCAGGAGCACCCGGGCCTGCCAGCGGTGGTGCTCACCTCGGTGGACGAAACGTCCGAGGCGGTGAGGGCGATGAAACTTGGAGCGCTCGACTACCTGACCAAGCCCTTTGACCCGGACGAGTTGCTGGCGGTTCTCCGCAACGCCCGGCGCCTGCGCACCGCGGAGCTGGAGAATGAACAGCTCCGGGAAGCGATCGGGGGGAGGGGGCCCGAGGTGGAGATTGTGGCCGTGTCGGAGTCGATGCAGGAAGTGGTCGGCCAGGCCGCCAAGGTGGCGTCCCTCGATTCGACCATCCTGTTAACCGGGGAGAGCGGAGTGGGCAAGGGCATGCTCGCCCGGCACATCCATGCCAACAGCAACCGGCGGGACCAGTCCTTCGTGACGGTGAGTTGTCCCACTCTTCCACGCGAGCTCCTGGAAAGCGAACTCTTTGGACATGAGAAGGGCGCTTTCACGGGCGCGGTGCGCCGCCGGCGCGGCAAGGTCGAGTTGGCCAGGGGAGGGACCCTCTTCCTCGATGAAATCGGAGACCTGCCCATCGACCTGCAGCCCAAGCTCCTCAATGTCCTCCAGGAGCGTCAATTCC
>DMYM01000101.1:1340-8769 GCA_003483645.1 Verrucomicrobiales bacterium | reverse complement strand
TGATCCCAATCAGTTCGTGGTAGGGAAGCTTGGTGAGGTCCATCGCTCCACTTACTCCTGCAGGTAGGTCTTGCCCTTGTAGAGGAGAGAGTAAGGGATGAAAATCAGGGCCGTCGCGATCATCAGGACGGTGAAGAACCAGTAGTATCTTGCGCCTTCGAGGCGTTCGCCGCCTCCCGCGAAGGGAGTCCGGCTATAGTTACCAGCGGCGTTCTCCTCTTTCTCACGCTCCTCCTTGTAGTTGATCTTCTCCTTTCGGCGGTCAAGCCATGGGCTGTCGGGGTGGAGGACATCGGTCCACGATTTCCTTTTCTCTTCGTCTTTCGGCTTGAGCTTCACCCGGACTCCAAGATCCCACTTGGACTGCGATATTTCGTCCGGCCCATCACTTGTGATCCGGCAGGTGCGGCTGTTCTCAAGAAAGTAGCGGAGAGGATTGCCCCACTGATCGGTGATGCCCTCAAGTTCCTCGGTCCCGACTTCCGGGCGCGGGAGGCGGGATTCGTGGGCATCGGCCCAGGCTTCAATCCTGGCGGCGGCGGCCTGGAGCGGAGCCTTGCTGGGGATGGCCACTTTGATTTGCTCTCCGAAATCGAGGGACATCACGAGATCGTCATCGGTCCCCAACTTCTCATCAAATCCCGCGTGCGTTTCAGTTGCGGTGGCCTTGCGCTCTTCCTCGACTGCGGCCTGGAGCTTTTCCTGCACGGAGGCGACCGGGGAAGGGATCTGGATGTAGTGATTGACCGCGGCGGTAAAGATGTTGCCAAGTGAAACCGCGAGGAGAAAGAGCCCCATGATCATCGATTTCATGGTGCGGGGCGCCTGGGTGTAGGCGAATTCGAGAGCCACAATGGAGACGAGGATCTCGGCAGCGGTCAGGAGAACATAAGCGAGGACCTGCCAGGCAATGTTGGGGCGCTGCCCGGCATCGATCCAACTCTGGATGGTGGAACTCAATGCGAAGGCGCCAGCCATGAGGAAGAGCCCGGCCCCGATTTTCCGCAGCGGAGTGAGTTTGATCACCTTGGAGATCTTCGGGTAGAGGACGAAGGTGAAGAGCGGGATGAAGGTGAGGATGAGGATTGGATTGACGGCCTGGATCTGTGATTCCAACCACTCCACCCCGAGGAAGGTGCGGTCCATCTCGCGGGCTTGGAAGATCCAGCGGGAGGCGGTCTGGTCGAAGAGAGCCCAGAACATCGCCACGAAGAGAAAGAGAATTGAGAGCGTGCCCATGGTCTTGAGGCCGTTCGGGCTGAAGGTTTCCTTCAGAAACCGCTTGCCGCTCGGGGGAACGTGAATGAAGCGGCGTCGACCCATCCAAAAGATTACGGTGGCGAGGGCCATCAAGACCCCGGGAACGCCGAAGGCGATATGGGGCCCATACCATTCGAGGAGCCACGGCGTCATGAGGGTCGAGAGAAAGGCCCCGAGGTTGATCGACCAGTAGAAGTAGTTGAAGACCCGCGAGAGGAGATGGCTGTTGGAGGCGCCGAACTGGTCGCCGACATGCGCGGAGACACAGGGCTTGACGCCGCCGGCCCCCAGCGAGATGAGCACCAGCCCCGCCACCAGCCACATGGCGGCCTCACCGCTGATTCCCATCAGCGCGAGGGCGAGGTGACCGAAGCAGTAGACGATGGAAAGCGAAATGATGGTCTTGTACTTCCCGAAGAAGGCGTCGGCGATGACTGCACCAAGGAGAGGCGTGAAGTAGACCGCAGAGGTGAACAGGTGGACCTTCTCCGCGGCGGCGGCGTCGCTCATCGCTTGTCCGGGCGTGTCGTTCATGAGCCAGAGATACTTGGTCATGAAGACCGCCAGGATCGTCTTCATGCCGTAGAAGCTGAAGCGTTCCGCGGCTTCGTTGCCCACGATGAAAGGAATGCCCGGGGGCATTCCTTTGATATTCGAATCCGGTGAACTACGGTATTTGGTCATAAAGTGGCGGGAGTTGTAGCGGGTGAGATCCAGTTCACCGGACTCCGAGTTCGGGTGCAACCGGAATTGGGAGGATGGTCGAATTCATGCAGCCTGAGGTCCGTCTACCAGCGAACGGCGGCAGAGGCCCAGGTCAGGCCGGCTCCGAAGGCCACGAGAACGATATGGTCACCAGGGCCGAACCTGCCAGCCCGGTGTGCCTCGTCCAGCGCGATGGCGCAGGCCGCGGCAGAGGTGTTGCCGTATTTGTGGAGGTTCACGAAAACCCGTTCCTCGGGAATATCGATGCGCTTGGTAATGGCCTCGATGATGCGGAGGTTGGCTTGGTGGGGAATGAGGAGCTTGATGTCGTCTGGCTGGAGGCCGGAGCGTTCAATAACCGAATTAGCGGAATCCCGCATGCGGGTGACGGCGTGCTTGAAGACATCCTGGCCGATCATGGCGAGGGTGGCGAGGCGCCGATCGGCATTCTCGATGGTGATGGGACAGGCGGAGCCGCCTCCGGGAATGCTGAGGAGGTGGGTTTGTCCGCCGTCGGTGCCGATGTCGGTGGCCAGAATCTCGCCTTCTCCCTTTTCCGCCCGCTTGAGTACGGCAGCACCAGCGCCATCCCCGAAGAGGACACAGGTCGAGCGGTCGTTCCAATTCACGAAGGCGGAGAGTTTCTCGGCACCGAGGATGAGGGCGTTCTCAAAGGCGCCACCGGAGATGAGACGTTTGGCGAGCTTCATCGCATAGAGGAAGCCCGAACAGGCTGCCGAGATGTCAAAGGCGACCGCTTTATGTGCTCCGAGATCCTGCTGCACATAGCAGGCCGTGGCAGGGGTGAGGGTATTGGGAGTGATGGTCGCCACGATGATGAGCTGGATCTCGGAGGCATCGATTTCCGCCTGCTCGAGGGCCTGCCGGGAGGCCTTGACCGCCATGTGTGAGGTAAACTCGTCCTCGGCCGCGATCCGCCGTTCCTTGATTCCCGTGCGGGTGGTGATCCACTCGTCGGAGGTCTCGACCATGATTTCCAAGTCGGAATTGGTCAGTACTTTGTCGGGGAGGTAACTCCCTGTGCCCACGATCGCTACGGGCAGCTGCGAGGCCAAGCCGCTCATTTGGAGGCAGTGAACGCCAGCTTTTGCACGTGGGCAAGTCCCGCTTGTTGAAATCTGGCCGGAAACCGGATCGATCCCCGGCTGCTGATTGCCGTCATGCGATGGCCTTCATGGCCTCCACGATGTGCGGATTGACATTGTGCTCGATTGCCTCGGTGGCAACCCGGAGGGCGTTCTGGATGGCCAGGGCGGAGGAGGATCCGTGGGCAATGATGCAGACCCCCTTGACCCCGAGGAGGGGACTCCCGCCGTAAGTTTCGTAGTTCATGCGGTCCCTCACCGCGGTGAAGCCCCCCTTTGCCATCAGTGCACCCGTCCTGCGCAGGGGGTTGGCCTGCATGGCTTCCTTGATCCACTTTGTCATGGCCTTGGCCGTAGCTCCACACGCCTTGAGGACCACGTTGCCGACGAATCCGTCGCAGAGGCAGACATCGAGCTTGCTCATGAAGAGATCGTAACCCTCCACATTGCCGAGCCATTCGAAGGAGGCCTTGCCGGAATCCACGTAGTCCGCAATGAGGGAGAAGGTTTCCCTGGTAAAGTCGTTGCCTTTCTCAGCCTCTTCGCCATTGGACATGATTCCAACCCTCGGATTCTCAACCCGCAGGACATGCCGGGCGTAGACGCTGCCCATGATGGCGTAACCGAGAAGCTGGCGGGGCTTCGCTCCCGGATTGGCCCCGGCATCGAGGAGGCTGCAGATGCCGAATTCGTTGGGGATGAGCGAGGCGATACCGGCGCGTTCCACTCCTTCCAGAAGGCGCAGCTTGAGAGTGGAAGCAGCCACCGTCGCACCCGTGTTTCCCGCACTGATGACCGCGTCGGCGTGGCCGTCCTTGACGAGGTCGGTGGCAACTGCGATGGACGATTGCTTCTTGCGCCTGATGGCATTCACTGCGGACTCCGACATCCCGACTACCTCGGGAGCGTGTACGATCTCCATCCGCGAATCGGTCAGGCCGTGCTGGCGACACTCCTTCTTCAGGGTATCGGCATCGCCGGTCAGGAAAAGGGTATCGATACGGGGATACAGTGACAGGGCATCGCGTGCACCCACGATGTTCACCTCGGGGGCCCGGTCCCCCCCCATGGCATCAAGGGCAATTTTCATGCTGAGAACCGGCACGCAGAGCGAAACCCGGAACAAGGCGGGAGGATGGCGGAGCTGCCGCTGGAGGACATTACATCACATCAACGTCGAGAACCTGGCGCTCGCGATAGAACCCACAGGAAGGACACACGATATGACCTGGGGCGCGGCTTCCGCATTCGGGGCAGGTTTGGAGCAGCGGTTTGCGCCAGCGATTGGCACCCCGGCGCATGCGTTGCTTCATTTTCGATGTTCTGCGTTTGGGCACTGCCATGGCGGAATGGGGCGGTTAGGGTTGCTCGTCCGGTTTTTCCAGCGTATCGAGCGCAGCCCATCGGCTGTCACCCTGCGTAGCGGGCGGGACATCTACATCATCCCCTGCAGGGTTGTCCACCGCTAAATACCGGTGGTCGATCTCACAGGGAGCAGGGTCGTCGCCTTGGTCGCAGCGCGGATAGGGCGGGAAATGGAGGAGGATTTCCTCCCGCAGGGCGTCGGTGGCGTCGATCTCGCCCTGGGCCCCTATTTCAAAGGAAATGGCAGCCTGGGGAAGTTCGATGGTCTTCTTGAAGAGGGCAAGGGTGCGAACGCATTGGAATTCGAAGGAGGCACTCAGGAAGCCTTGCAGGAGCAGTTCGTCATCGAAACGCTGGGCGTGGAGGCGGAAGGAAAGCGGACCGAGGGGCCTGGCGTCCCCCTCCGGGAGATCAAAAATGGAGATTGGCAGTTCGTCGTTGAGGAGGTGACCATCCTCAGGCAACAGGGAGAGATCGATGACGAGGCGTTTCATAGCGCGAATGTAGATTGATTCTCCGGAATGGACTATTCAAATAAGAGTCGTGGAGCGCATCCCCCCCCATGTTCTGCTCGGTGCCTACACCGAGGGTGTCTTCCCCATGGCGGAAGGTGGAGAGATTCTCTGGTTCTCACCCCTCAAGCGTGGGCTCATTCCCCTCGATGATCGTTTCCACATTCCCCACGGTCTGAAGCGGGTCCTCAAGCGGCAACCCTTCGAGGTAAGGCGCGATTCCGCCTTTCGTCAGGTGATCGAAGCGTGTGGAGAGCGTGAAGAGACCTGGATCGACGAGGTGATCATCGAGAGTTACCTACACTTGCACGAGACCGGCTTCGCCCATTCCGTGGAGTGCTGGGATGAGGAGGGCCTGCAGGGCGGACTCTACGGGGTGTCTCTGGGGAGGGCCTTCTTCGGAGAATCGATGTTTTCGCACAAGGCCGATGCCAGCAAGGTGGCCCTCGTCCACCTGGTGGAGTGGTTGCGCAGGGAGGACTATCTCCTCCTGGACACCCAGTGGATGACTGATCATCTCCGGCAGTTCGGCGGGGAGGAGATCACGCGCGAAGACTACTTCAGTCTCCTCGACGAGGCACTTGAAGGAATGCACGAAGAGCAGCCACGGACGGCATCAGAAGAGCAGTCGTCTCTTTGAGTTTATCAGGGGGACTGAATCCCCATTCAACCAGGACGGGTTGCATCCCGGCGGCCCTGCCAGTCTCAAAGTCGACCAGGGAGTCCCCGACAAAGGCGACCTCCGGCGGAGACACCTCCATTCCCTCCGCGATTTGAAGGGCACCGGTGGGATCCGGTTTGCGGGGGAGGGTGTTCTGCTGGCCCAGGATCATGGTCCAGGGGACCCAGTCGAACATCCGGGTCATGATCTCGACGGTGTAGTGGTGCGGTTTGTTGGAACAGACTGCGAGGGGCAGACCTTGGTGGTGCAGGTCCTCCAGCATCTCCCGGATGCCGGGATAAAGGTGCGTGCCTTCCAGCCAGCTCTCCTCATAGGCAGGGAGAAAGTCGTGGTGGACCCGCTCCACCAGTTCGTCGGGGGGCTCCCCGCCGATTCCGCGTCGCACCAGCATACGACTGCCATCACCCACAAAGCCCTTCACCCGTGCGGCGGGGTGGGGTGGGAGTCCGTGGGTGGCGAGGGCACGGTTGAGACCAGCTGAGATCCCGGGGAGCGAATCGACCAGGGTGCCGTCGAGGTCGAAGATGGCAGCGCGGATCACGCGGGGGCCTTTAGCAGGACCCTAATGGTAAAGCAATGCCACCAGCGCCTCGTCGCTGAAGGCAGTAGGATCCTCGGCGGCCTGGGACAGCATCTCCTCTTCGAGAAGAGCGTCCAGTTGCAGGGCCTGCGGTTCCGTTGCCTCTTCGGTCCTGGGATCTTCCGTGGTGATCTGGTCGGCCTCTTCCGGATCGACCCAGATGAGAATGGCGGCTGTCAAGGCAGCGAGGGAGCCGGCGAGAATGGGCTTGGGGGTGAGGAGCTGCCTCCACCAGGGGGGGCGGACTTCGTCCGAGAGGCGCACTTCTCGCATGACATTTCGCACGAAGAGGGGCCCGGCCCCGGGTGCCTTGGCCTCGTCGAGGAGGTCCCAGACGGGGTCGTTTTCCCAGTTGCTCTCTTGTTCAGGGGCGCTCATGGCAGGGCTCTACATGCGATTCAACACCTCCCATAAGAAAAAGTTTCATGGATTTGCAGGGAAGAATGCGGATTCTTGTCCAGATTCGGGAGGAGAGGCAGGCTAGGAAGGAATGCGTGGCCTGGGGAACGCCTGTCTCGCTTGCTTACTTGTAGTGCTGGGCGAGTTGGTCGCGCGCCCTGAGGAGGAGTTTCTTGGTGGCCAGGATGCCAGCCTCCTCATCGAGTTTGCGGCCTTCGTACTCAATACCGACGTAACCGCGGTAGCCCGCGTCGAGGACGAGCTTGAGGGCTTTCACGTAGTCGGTCCTGCTCTCGTTTCCCTGGGCGTCGAAGTCGTGGCTCTTGGCGCTCACCCCCTTGGCGAAGGGCATGAGCTCCTTGATCCCGAGGTAGCGGTCGTAGTTCCCGAAGTTCCCGAAATCCGGCAGCGAACCACAGTTGGGCAGGCCCACGTCCTTGAGCACCCGGGAGAGCCACTTTCCGTTGGAGGAGAGTCCACCGTGGTTTTCCACAATGACATTGATTCCGTGCTCCTTGCCGAACTCGGAGAGCCCCCGTAGTCCCTTGGTGGTGTTGGTGGCCTTTTCCTCGTCAGACTTGCCCACACCGTGGGCGTTCACGCGGATGGAATGGCATCCCAGGAACCTGGCCGCTTCCACCCATTTCTTGTGATTGTCGATGACCTTCTGCCGCTTGGCCTCCTCTGCTTCTCCCAGGTGGCCTTCCCCGTCGATCATGATGAGCAGGCTTTTTACCCCGAGGTCGTCGCATCGTTTCTTGAGCTCACCAAGGTAGGCCTTGTCCTTTGCCTTGTCCTTGAAGAACTGGTTCACGTACTC
>DMYM01000101.1:559-1027 GCA_003483645.1 Verrucomicrobiales bacterium | reverse complement strand
CTTGAAGAACTGGTTCACGTACTCCACCGCCGTGATGCCGAACTTCTCCTTGGAAACCCTGGGAAAGTCGAGGTTGGTCATCTTCTTGCCGAAGAGCGTCTTATGCAGCGACCATTCGGCGAGGGAGATTTCGAAAAGGGGCTTGCCCTTCTTGTGGTGATCGGCACCGGCCAGCATGGGGGCGAGGGTCAGCCCCCCAGCGGCGGCACTCTGCTTGAGAAAGAGGCGTCTCGAAGTCATGGTGGGAAAATAGATCAGGACACTCTTCCTGGAAAAGCTCCAAGTTTCGGTCATCTTATCTGGCCCCTTACTGCTCAGATACGAAGGAAAAGGCAAGAGACGCTGAGCGGGAGGGTCCGGCACCCGGTCCGGCTCGGGATCTATTTGGAAGTTGCGGGTGGGAGCTGGCCCGAAACTGGGATATGGCTCACTCATGAGCATCACGACCAGACGTGGCGATGACGGTTC
>DMYM01000101.1:0-192 GCA_003483645.1 Verrucomicrobiales bacterium | reverse complement strand
ACTGACGCGCGTGTGGAGGCGATTGGTTCGCTGGACGAACTCAACTCCGTCCTCGGATTGGCGCGGGTCGATGTCGTGGCAGACCTCGGAGATTCCATCGATCGCTTGCAGGGGCACCTGGTTGGACTGATGGGAGAACTGGCGGTTCTTCCAGAGGATGCGGCATGTTACGGGGAATCCGGACATCCTTCC
>DMYM01000533.1 GCA_003483645.1 Verrucomicrobiales bacterium | reverse complement strand
TGCCGGAGGCGCTTCCTCTGCCGGGGTGGAAGGAGACTCCTCTACTGGTTTCTCCTCCGGAGCCGGAGTATCCTGATCGGAGGGCGGGTTGTCGTTACTGGTAGCCATGATGAAGAGAGTGTTAAAATTTCAATCCGCCTTCCCGCGCAGCATCGGCCAGAGCCTTGATCTTTCCGTGGTAAAGGTGCCCACCGCGGTCGAAGACGACGGCAGACACACTGGCTCCACCAGCCCGAGTTGCGATGAGAGCACCTACTTTCTCGGCCGTAGCGACATTTGAGCCTGAACCCTCAACCTCCTTGTCGAGGCTGGAAGCGGCGCAGAGCGTGCGTCCTGCCACGTCGTCGATAATCTGGGCGTAAATGTTCTTGTTGGAGTAGTGTACCGCCAGGCGTGGACAGTCTGTGCTCCCGGACACCTTCTTGCGGATGCGCCGGTGGATCTTCTGGCGGACTTCCTTTCGATTCAGAATGCTCATGGTTCTCTTAAGGTTAGGGGATTACGCCTGAACGCTCTTACCAGCCTTCCGGCGAACGTATTCTCCAACATAGCGGACTCCCTTGCCTTTATAGGGCTCGGGTGGATAGTAATTGCGCACCTCGGCCGCAAACTGGCCCACCACCTGCTTGTTCATTCCCTCTACCTTGATCTTGGTGTTGTCGGTCACCGTCACGGTAATTTCATCGGGAATGGGATGGAGGATGGGATGGGATTTCCCAAGGCTCAGATCGAGCTTGTTGCCCTTCACCGCAGCCCGGAATCCGACGCCCTGAAGCTCCAACTCCTTGGTGAAACCATTGGAAACGCCTTCTACCATGTTATTGATGAGACTGCGGGCTGTGCCATGCAGGGCGCGAAGTTTGCGCTGATCGTTCTCGCGCTTCACCGTCACCTCGCTGTCTTCCTGCTCAACGGAGATGCCGCCCGGCAACTGCCATTCCAGCTTGCCCTTGGGGCCTTCCACCGTGACTTCCCCATCATTACCGATGTTGATCGAAACCTTATCGGGGAGGGAAATGTTCTTCTGTCCAACTCGTGACATTGTTCTATTCTGGGTTGGAGTTACCACACAAAGGCGAGTAATTCGCCGCCCACATTCTGGCGCCTGGCCTGCGACCCGGTCATGATTCCCCGGGAGGTCGATACGATCGAAATTCCAAGGCCATTGAGAACACGAGGAATCTTCTGTGAGCCGGTATAATGCCGGCGTCCCGGCTTGGAGACCTTCTTCAGGTCAGTAAGGGCCGGGGTTCCGTCCACGAATTTGGTTTTCACCTGCAATTGGGGGAACTTTTCCGAGGTATCGACCTCGTAGTTCCAGATGTAGCCCTCTTCCTTGAGGATGCGGGCGATCTCCGCCTTGGCCTTTGAGAAAGGCGCGGAGAATTGGTCATTCCCGGCCCGCGAAGCATTCTTGAAGCGGGTCAGGAAATCGGAAATAGGATCTGAAAGGACAGCCATGATTCAATCTGGTTCGTCGTTACTTGGGGCTAGGCCGCGGCTTCAGCGGTCTCCTGACCTTCCTGGGGCTGCGGCTTTCGGAAGGGAAAGCCCAGTGCATCGAGAAGAGCCTTCCCGTGTTCGTTGTTGTCTGCGGTGGTCACGAAAATGATGTCGAAGCCGAGATTACGCTTGATCTTATCGAGTTCCACTTCCGGGAAGATGGACTGCTCGGAGACGCCCGCCGCGTAGTTCCCCCTTCCATCAAAACTCTTCGGGGAGAATCCTCGAAAGTCCCGAATGTTGGGGGAGGTAATGTGTATGAAGCGGTCCAGAAATTCCCACATGTGATTTCCCCGCAGGGTCACCCGGGCTCCCACCATCTCGCCCGCACGCACTTTGAAGTTGGCCACACTCTTACGGGCATAGACCACGCTCGGCTTCTGGCCCGTGATGCGGGAGATTTCTTCAACCGCGTCTTCCGTCGCAGTTTTCCGTTCGGACTGGGTGTATCCGACGTGGCTGGTCACCACGATCTTGTCCAGCTTGGTCACCTGATTGACGTTCTTCAGGCCCAGCTGTTCCTGGAGCGCCGGAACGACGGTCTCCTTGTAGTATGTCAGTAGGGTTGGGGTCATGGTAGCGGGTCAGCTTTGATTTCGGCTTAAGCGCATTCTTTAGTTGGCTGCACAGAAGGCGGACTTGCCACGGCGAAGCGGGGCAAATCCGGTTCAGTCGATCTTCTTGACGTTGGAAATGTGGATTGGCCCATCCTTTTCGAGGATTCCGCCATCGGGGTTCTGTTCAGAGCGTCGCACCGCTTTCTTCATCACGCGGACACCTTCCACGATGACTTGTTCGCGCTCGGCGTGCACTTCGAGCACCTTGCCTTGCTTGCCCTTGTAGTTGCCGGCAATGACCTTGACTTCATCACCGGGTTTTACGTGTGTCTTGATGCGGGGCATGGGATGGAAATGGATTGTTTCAGCAATTAATTCTCGCGGCTCAAAGAACTTCAGGAGCGAGAGACACGATCTTCATGAAATTCTTTTCGCGGAGTTCACGAGCTACCGGACCGAAAATGCGGGTGCCCCGCGGGTTGCCATCCTTGTCAATGATGACAACCGCGTTACCGTCAAAACGGAGGATGGAGCCGTCGCGGCGACGAATAGGGGCCGCCGTCCGGACAACCACGGCCTTCACCACCGAACCCTTCTTGATGGAAGCGGTGGGAATAGCTTCCCGCACGTGAGCAGTGATGATGTCGCCCACGTCGGCGCTCTTCTTGCCGCCCTTACCGATGACTCCGATCATCTTGGCGATGCGGGCCCCCGTGTTGTCGGCGACCTCAACTTTGGATTCCATCTGGATCATGGCTATGAGTGATGTAGGAGATTGAAACGGGTGACTTAGTGGTGGGTGAGAACCTCAGCGAGACGCCAGTGCTTGATCTTCGATATCGGGCGGGTCTCTTCGATTCGCACCCTGTCTCCGACAGCCGCCTCTCCGTTCTCATCGTGCACGTAGAATTTCTTCGTGCGCTTGATGACCTTCTTGAACTTCGGGTGCGGCACACGGACGATAAACTCCACCACGATGGTTTTATCCATCTTGATGGAAATCACATTTCCCACCCGCTGCTTACGCAGGCCCTGCTTCTTTTCGGTATCAGACATGGATTGAAATCAGTTTGTTTCTGTTCGCTGGCCTTGCTCGGATGCCACTGTCTGGTGACGACGTTGGCTCAGGGTCGTCATCACACGAGCGGCTTCCCGACGCACCAGTCGCAGACGGGCGCTGTTCTCCAGTTGTCCAGTCGATTGCTGGAGACGGAGGTTCAGTCCCTCCTGCTTGAGATCCCGCAGGCGCACCTGGAGTTCCTCAGTGCTCAGCTCGCGAATTTCGCTAATCTTGATTTGGGGCATCGTTCTGGCGTTTGGTTAAAAGAAATGACGCTGGCGGCCTAGGCGGAGTGGTGGGAGCGGGAGACGAAGCGCGTGCGGATGCCGAGCTTGTAGGAAGCCAGGCGCATTGCTTCCCGGGCCGCGCTCTCAGGCACCCCGGCGATTTCGAAGAGCATTGTTCCGGGCCGGATTACAGCCACCCAGTCTTCCACCGGGCCCTTGCCCTTACCCATCCGCGTCTCAGGAGGGCGGGAAGTGATCGGCTTATGAGGAAAGACGCGAATCCAGACTTTTCCTTTCCGATTGAGTTCGCGGTTGATCGCAACCCGGCAGGCTTCAATCTGGCGACTGCTCATCCAGCCCCGGTCGAGAGCCTGCAGACCAAAATCGCCAAAGCTGACGTTCACTCCGCGGCTGGCATTGCCTCCCCGGTTGCCGCGTTGCGACTTGCGGTATTTAACACGTTTTGGAATCTGTGCCATGTTTCTGGTTCCTTAATACTAGCTGGGGTTGTTGCCGCCGGTGGGAGCTCCACCGCCCGGTCCGCCCGGTTTACCCGGTCCGCCCGGTCCGCCCGGTCTGCACGGTCTGCACGGTCTGCACGGCGAATTCACCACTTTTTACCTAGGTAGAATGTTTACCTGTTTTTACCTAGGTAAAAACAG
>DMYM01000066.1 GCA_003483645.1 Verrucomicrobiales bacterium | reverse complement strand
GAAGCAGATCATGGGATACTCCATTCCGAAGACCGGTCCGTGCACGGAGATCGCCACCGGGTAGGGGTAATCAAAGGTGTGCTTGGAAAACACCTGCAGGGCGTGGATCACGGAGTGGGTGGAATACTTGCTCCAGAGCGGTTCCCCCTCGTTGGGATAGACCGACATGGCCCAGACCCGCTCCTTCTTCTCGCCCACCTTCACGTGGGCGGCATCCCAGATGAACTTGCGGGAGGAGGCCCAGGCGAAATCGCGGACGTTCTCCGCCCGGAAAACCCAGGTCTTGTTCCCCCCGGCCTTCTCCTTCTCGTTCTTCCTCGCCTCCTCCGGAGTCACGATAAAGGCAGGTTCATCCCTGCCCTCGGCCCGCTGCAGGCGCTCCCGCTGGGCCACAGTGAGCACCTGCCCGGGATTCTGCAGCGTCCCGGTAGCCGCCACGATGTGATCCTCGGGAACGGTCAGGGCCACTTCGTAATCACCGAACTCAAGGGCAAACTCCCCGCGCCCCAGGAACTGCTTATGCTGCCACCCGTTCACATCGGTAAAGGCCGCCACCCGGGGATACCACTGCGCGATGGTGTAAATGTAGTTNNGGCGTCCCAGATGAACTTGCGCGAGGAACCCCACGCAAAATCGCGCACATTCTTGGCGTGGAAGACCCAGGTCTTGTTCCCCTGCGGTTTCGACTCTTCATTCTTCCGGGCCTCCTCGGGCGTCACGATGAACGCCGGCTCCTCCGACTTCTCGGCCCGGCGCAAGCGTTCGCGCTGGGTCACCGAGAGCACCTCTTCGGGATTCTGCAGGGTGCCGGTCGCGGCCACCACGTGATCGGAGGGCACCGTCAACGCGACCTCGAAATCACCGAACTCCAATGTGAACTCGCCACGTCCCAGGAACTGCTTGTGCTGCCACCCGGTCACATCGGTAAAGGCGGCCACTCGCGGATGCCACTGCGCAATGGTATAGACGTAGTTCTTATCCTCCTTGAAGTACTCGTAGCCACCCCGGGCCCGGATGGCCTTCGCATTGACAATGTTGTGCTCCCAGTCGATGGCCACCCCCACTGTCGCCCCCGCCGCTACTGGCACCTGCACGCGCATCATGGTATCGACAATGGAATGACTGAGTGGATTCCCGCTCTCATCGCGCACGGACTTGATCCGATAGCCCCCTTCAAAGCCCTCACGCGCCAACTCGTTGCGCAGGGTCCGGAAACCAACGTCTCCGAAGTCAGGTGCCTCCATGGCCTGGTGACCGAGGGCCTGCTGCTCGAAGCGATTCTGATCCAGCTGCACCCAGAGGTAAGTCAGGTCCATTGGCGAATTGTTGGTGTAGGTGATCGTCTCCGACCCCTTGAGACGCTGGTTCCCGTCGTCGAGCACCACGCTGATCTTGTAGTCCGCGCGCTGCTGCCAGTATTCCGGACCCGGTGCTCCATTGGCAGCCCGCACCTCATTGGGATCGGGCAGGGCCTCATCAAGTTGACGGAAGGGGTCCTTCTGATAGTGCCCCCCCGGATGGGCATAAGCCAACAGGGGGCAAATCAGGGTGAGGGCGATGGATAGCGTCATCTTCATCACGGGATGATCATGATGATGAACATTCATTTTTCAATCGCTTTGCTGTTCCTGGCTCGCAATACCGGAAATCCGCCAGCATCCCGCCGCGCTGGCCCCCTGCACCCCGCACCCTGCACTTGGACAATCACCTATGGCACAAGGCCGAGATGAAATGCCCGTCCAGTGCATTCCGATTGTTGGAAAACCACTCCCGGGCGGCATATCGGGGACAATCTCAACCGTATGTCATCAGCCGACCTGAAGTAACCGCCTGGCCTGACCACGCAACCTTCAAGCTGGCAACCACGGCATCACGGATTCCATGAACAGGAAGGGGGAGTTACTCGCACCCCTTCTGCTGCTCCCCTACACGCTCTGAACCCGCATAAATATTGAAGCGCGGTGGGCGCAGGAAACCCACCAGGGTCTGGTTTGATTCCCGGGCAAACTCCACCGCAAGGGAGGAGGGTGCCGAGATCCCTGCCACAACGGGAATGCGACCTGCCAGCGCCTTCTGCATCAACTCGAACGAGAGACGTCCCGACATCAGGACAAAACTGTTCGAGAGGTCGACGCTGTTCATGAGAGCCCAGCCAAGTGCCTTGTCCAGCGCGTTGTGCCGACCCACGTCTTCGCGCAGGGTAAGGAGTTGCCCCTGCCGGTCGAAGACCGCCGAGGCGTGCAACCCGCCGGTTTCCTCAAAGGTTGCCTGGGCTGCCCGCATCATGGTCGGCGCCTTCATCAGGACCGACTCGGAAAAGACCGGCCCCATGGCCACGGGTTCGTGAAGGGAGGTGATGGCCTCGATGGTCGCCTTGCCGCAGAGTCCGCACGAGGACGCACTGAAGAGATGGCGCGTCAAGCGACCAAAGTCGACTTCCACCCCGTCGGCCAGGAAGACGAGAGCATGATTCTCCTTCGCCTCCAGATCGATCCGGACAATCTCTTCCTGCGAACTGATGATTCCCTCGGTCCAGAGGAATCCCGCTGCCAGCTCTTCATCATTTCCCGGAGTACGCATCAGCACTGCCACCGGATGACCATCCACCACGAGCTGCAGAGGCTCCTCCAAGGCGACCCGGTCGGTCTCCTCGACATCGGGTTGCCCGATGCGGGTCACCCTCACCTCCTTGTCCCCA
>DMYM01000413.1 GCA_003483645.1 Verrucomicrobiales bacterium | reverse complement strand
GCAGCCCCAAGGGCGCAATGTTCCGGTTGCGGTTCAGTTCGTTCCAAGCCTCGATACTGTAGGCCTTTTTCGGGAAGCCGGTGGACGATGAGCCGCGGATTTTCCAGCCGCCACGGGTGCCCAGGGTGTAGGGACCGTCGAGGGTCGTGCGCTGGGTGCGCTGGTCGGGTTCGAAAAAGGCGAAGAAGGTGAAAGACTTGCCGTTGGAGGCGCTGGGACCACCGGAGAATCGTTCCATCACCACCACCGGGATGTCCGAACTGAAGCTTTGCGCGTCATTGTTCAGTTCGATGTAGCCCATCTCGTCGACCGTGCCAGGCGCGAGGCCGGTCTGGAAGGAGCGGGCCCGCAGGAGGGTGGAGGAGGTGATGCTGAGGGGGGAGTTGTAGAGGGAGGAAGAGGCGCTGGGAACGTCACCATTGGTGGTGTAGCGGATCTGGGCGGCGGGCGATTCGGTGGCGAGAGCGACGGAAAGGGATCCCACGAAGCCGCGGCCCTGAACGCTGAAAGTGACGGGCCCGGAGGGCAGTCCCTGGTCGGTTCCGTTGGCCCCGCCGGGGGAGGATTGCTGGAAGTATCCGGTTTCGCCAAGACCTGGATTGCTCACGAGTTCGGCCTCCAGGCGTGGCAGGCAGAGGAGATCGGAGCTGGTGGTGTCGCCGTTCAGGAGGTGGATGGCGAGGATATTGTTGTTCTGGAGGAGAGCGGCGTGCTGGGTGATGTCGGTGTCCTCGAAGGTGACGGCCAGGCTGTCCGAGTGATCCGAACCGGCGTCCGAGTTCCAGGCGGGTGCCCCGGTGGGAGGATTGCCCGAGGCCACTTCGGTTCCGTTGAGGTAGGCGATGAATCCGTCATCGTACTTCATGCGCAGAGTGAGACCGGTCAGGCCTTCGCGTTCAGCCAGCGAGAACGGGATACGGATGTAGACCGTGGAATTCGTGCCGTAGGTCTGCGATTCGACATCGCCATCGGTGCCGAAGAGGTTCTCGTAGCCACCGCTGCGCTCGTAGCCGATACCGGTGGTGGCATCCGCCCAGCTGGTGGCATCGAAGCCCAGCCCACGCCAGGTCGTCCCGATGTCACTGGTGGGCACCAGCACGGTGCAGGCACTGTTCTCCGGGATCAGAATCTCGGTGGAGGTGGCGCCGGTCTGGGCCAGTCCGTAGGAGAAATCCTCAAACTGTTCGGGGTAGTCGGCGTATTCCTGGACGATGGTCTGTCCATCCGGGTCGACGAGAGCAAGATAGCCGCCGGCCGCCTTGCCGAGGCGGAAGTTGGCGTGAAGTTCTCCCACACTGCGATCCTTGTTGGAGGCAAAGACGATGACCGAGCCCCCGGCGGGAAGGATGGTCGGGGTCGGGATTTCCCATCCCGCGCGCTCGGCGGGATCATTGGTGAGGAAGTATCCCCCGAGGTCGACGGCATTGGGATCGGGATTGAACAGTTCGATCCAATCACTGGAGTCCCCATCTTCGTCGTAGAGCGCCGAGTTGTTATCAGCCATGAACTCGCTGATGACCGGAGCGCTGCTGAGAGGGAGAGAGGAGAGGAGGAGCGCACACGCTCGGTGGGTTTGCAGAAGTCTCATGTCCGAAGGGGCTGAACTAGGGGGATCGTTACCCTAGCGAATCCCTCCCGGGCTTCAACCCCTTGTGCGGGTGGGAATGAGGCCTTTTGGGGCGGGGAGAAAGGGGAGGATACCGCAAGCGGGTCAGGGCCGGGGGGGCTCCTGCCGTCAACGGGTCCATCAAGGGACGGGACCCCGGGGCGATTGAGGTCCTTGGCGCGCGGCAAACTTCCTACAGTTCTGGCGGAACCCAGTTCGGGATGCCGCCCTGTTCCATCTGTTGGTTGTACCAGACGTGGAAGGGGCGGGTTTTGGACATGGGGGCCTCCTCGTTGACCATGAGGGGGCGAGCCTCCTGCCAGAACCTGTCGTAGGCGGTGCGCATCTCCTTCACGACTTCGGGATGCCGGTCGGCCACGTCGGTCTTCTGGCCGGGATCGGTGACCATGTCGAAGAGTTGTTTTCCCACCAGGCGATAGCGGGAGTTGCGCACAGCGAAGCTGCTCCACTGATGCCTGTCGGGATCGGACGCGGTGGGCCAGCGGGCTTTCTGGGAGAAGAGGTAGCGGTCCGCCATCTTGATCTTCTGACCGAGAAGCAGGGGCAGGAGGCTGCGACCCTCGACCTGGTTTCCGGGCAGCTTGGCCCCGGCGACCGCAGCGAGGGTGGGGAGGATGTCGATATGGGCGGAAAGTCCGTTGATGTCACCGGTGGCGTATTTTCCATCCCAGCGCACGAAGAACGGAACCCGCACGCCTCCTTCATCAACCGAACCCTTGAGCCCCTTCTGGCCGGCGTTGAAGAAGGGATGGCCCTTGGCCATGGGTTTGCCGGGACGTCCGCCGCCTCCACCGGTCATTCCGTTGTCGGACATGAAGATGAGGATCGTGTTTTCGAAGAGTTTCCACTCCTCCATCCTGGCGAGGAGGTGCCCCATGTTTTCGTCGATATTCTCGATCATGCCGTAGAAGCCGGCCTGCGATTTTCCGAATCCGATGTCGGTGAAGCGCTTGGTGTTGGAGGGCGGGGCGATGAAGGGTCCGTGTGGCGCGTTGGTGGTGATGTAGGCGAAGAAGGGCGCGTCCTTGTCCTTGACGGACTTGATCCATCCCAGGGCGGCGGTGAAGAAAATGTTGGTGCAGTAGCCCTTGGTCTTCACGAACGATCCGTTGTGGCGGATGACGGGATCGAAGTACTTGTTGCCCGGTGCGTCCGCGCACGAGCACTTGTAGGCCTGGCCAATGCCCCCGGCACCGTGAATGAAGGCTTCATCAAATCCCCGCTTGTGCGGTTGGTAGGGATCCTCGTCCCCGAGGTGCCACTTGCCGAAGATGCCGGAGGTGTAGCCCGCGGTCTTAAGGACCTGGGGGAGAATGGTGGCCTTGAGGGTCATGCGCTCGCGCTCCAGGATGGTGTGGGTCACGCCATTCTTGAGCGGATGACGGCCGGTCATGATGGCGGAACGGGTGGGAGAGCAGGTGGGACTGACCAGGAAGCGGGTAAAGCGCGCGCTCTTGTCGTAGAGTGCGTCGAGGTTGGGCGTCCTGATCCAGGGGTGGCCGTGCCGCCCCACCGGGCCGTAACCCTGGTCGTCGGTGATGACGAGAATGACATTGGGGACCTTCGCCGGAGCCAGGGGGGCCAGGCAGGGGAGGAGACAGAAAAGAGGGAAGAGACGTTTCATGGGAATGTGGGATACGATCAGGAGTGGGAGGAGCTATCGCCCAAGGACAAAAGCTCTACGCAGGCCAGTGGGTGTTGGCAACTCAGACTGACGAATCGGGCTAGTGGTTACCCCGGATGGTGGCCAACTCGGCTTCCAGCCGGGACGCGATCTGCGTCTTTTGCTCGATGAGGTTCCTGGTCTCCCCCGGATCCTCGGTGAGGTTGTAGAGATGATAGGGTTTCTGGAAGGGCTTGCCCCGGGGCCCCTGCCGGCCTCCCGAGCCATTGCCGGCCACGAGTTTCCATGGACCCTTCCGGATGGCGAAGATGCCGGCAGCCGAGTGGTTGATCACGCCGGGCCGCGGTTTTCCGGCAGCCTTGCCCCGGGCGGCTGGCAGGAAGGAAAAACTGTCCCGGGCGCCGCCAGCGGGAACAGGTTGTCCCACCGCCTCGGCAATGGTGGCGAAGATATCGGTGTGACAGGAGACGCGCGTGACCTGCCTACCCGGCTTGATGCCGCCTTTTTCCCACCGGACGAAGAAGGGGACGTGATGCCCACCCTCCCAGACGTCGGCCTTGGTTCCGCGCCAGTGATGGTTGGCGGAGTGATCGGCGGGGCGGTAGCCCTGGTTCTTCTCGTCAGCGAGGTGATGGTTCTCCCCGTCCTTACGCCGGTACATGAAAGACCCGTTGTCGCTGGTGTAGATCACGAGGGTGTTGTCGCCCTGGCCCGAGTCCTCGATGGCCTTGAGGATCACGCCCACCGTGTGGTCGACCTGGTGGACGAAGTCGCCATAGGGTCCCAGCTCCGTCTTTCCAACGAAACGCTCATGGGGCCAGACCGGTTTGTGGGGACCGGTGAGGGGCAGGTAGAGGAAGTAGGGTTTGCGGGTTGCCGGGTCCTGTTTGTCCGGGGAGGTGGCCTTCCTGATGAAGGTGGCCGCTTCCGTGGCGAGATCATCCAGGACGTCGCCGGGGTCGAAGTCGGGGTCCCGGGGCCCAGCGCGGACATACTTCGGAAAGCCAATGGCTTTCTGGGTGGTGCTACACCTGGCCACCGCCTGGTGATCGCGCAGGTAGACGTAGGGGACCATGTCGAGGGAGGCCGCGATGCCGAACCACTGTTCGAAGCCCTTCTCGATCGGTCCATTGGTGAAGGGTTCGTCGAAGACCACCTTTCCCTTCCCATCGCGGGCCCATTCGATACCGAGGTGCCATTTGCCCACCATGGCGGTCTGGTAGCCGTGGGACTTGAGGTAGCTGGCGATGGTGGGGCGGTCGTCCTCGATGAGGGGTTTGTCGCGGGGCGGGAAAAGGACTCCACTCTTCAGCCGGGAGCGCCAGCAATAGCGGCCAGTGAGCAGGCCGTAGCGGGTGGGAGTGCAGACCGCGGAGCCACTGTGGGCATCGAGAAAGGTGGCGCCAGAGCGTGACAGTGCGTCGAGGTGAGGCGTCGGGATCCTCGACTTCGGGTTGAGGACCTTCACATCCCCGTAGCCCATGTCGTCGGCCAGGATGACAACGATGTTGGGCTTGGCGAGTGCGAGGGCCGGATGGAAGAGGAACAGAAGGGTGAAAAGGGGGACTGGCTTCATGCTTGGGGCTCCACCTCAGCGAATGGGCTGGCGTTTCAAAAGAAGAATCGTCCGATTGTGCTCTTGACCCGGCCCTGACGGGGGGCAATGCGCAGGAGCGTAAGGCTACCGGAATAATAACGCGGCTGGATTGTTGAGTGATCGCTGTTTACGGTTGAGCAAAACGGCCTCAGGGGATGTCAAAACCCAGATGGATCGCAGAGAAGGTTGGAGCTCATGGGGGCAAAGTACGTGCACACCAATTTGATCGCGAGGGACTGGAGGAAGCTGGCGCGGTTTTACGAGGAGGTTTTCGGGTGTATACCGCTCCCTCCGGTGCGTGATTATGAGGGCACGAATCTTGAGGCTGCCACGACGCTTCCCGGGGCACGTTTGAAGGGGATGCACCTGCAGTTGCCGGGATACGGAAAGGGCGGCCCGACGCTGGAGATCTTTGAATACCAGCCAGGAGAGTCCTCGCAGGAGCCGGCGATCAATCGACCGGGTTTTGCACACATTGCCTTCGCGGTGGAGGACGTGAAGACAGCGCGTGACGAGTTCCTGGCCGCAGGCGGCTCGGCATACGGGGAGCTAATCGTCTTTGAAACAAGCGAGGGCGAGGAGGTAGAGATGATCTATCTCCGGGACCCCGAGGGCAATATCGTGGAGCTGCAGCGGTGGGTTTGCTGAAACCTGCTTTACGCCGGGTTTACACACTGGAGTCGGTTGGTGTAATACGTTGCCACCATGAAAACCCGACTGTCTCCTGCCCTGCTCGGAGTATTTGCAACTGTCCAGGCCCAGACCGTGATTGATCCGGTGATCGATTCGGTGGCCATGTTCAAGAATGGCCTGACGGTGGTGCACGCCTCTTTCGAGGCAGCGGCACCGGGGGACTACCTCTGGGTCGATCCTCCCAAGGCTGTGCATGGAGCCTTTTTCGTGGAGGCCGGCAGGGGTATGGTGGCGCGGAGCACGACGCGCGCGGTAATGCCCAGGGAGAATCCCGTTCCCACGGGGAACCTTCAGATTGATCTGGCTGGTGCGGAGGTGCGTGTCTCCCTGCGCGGAGCACAGGGCCAGGCCGGGGAGGAAGTGCGTGGGACGGTTTGGACCGGTCCGGCGCCGGACCGCGGCAGCTGGAATACCAACTACGCGAGCACAAATCCGAGTTCCTTTCATCGCGCTTCCCTCGGGGGGGTGAGCCGGGCCGGCGTGATGGAGCGGAGGGACTGGCTGGTCATCGATGCGGAGGAGCGGCGTTACCTGGCGATGGACCTGATCAGCCAGGTCAGGGTTGAGAAAAAGGCGAAGGAACGTCTCAGAGTAAAGCAGCCCGTCCTGCTCTTCTCGACGAAGAAAGCGGGCCGGGTGCAACTCACCTACCTGAGCAAGGGCATGGCCTGGGCTCCAACCTATCGGGTGGAGATGCTGGAGAATGACCGGCTTCGCCTGACCCAGTCTGCTGTCCTGCGCAACGAGCTTATGAATCTGAAAAACACCCGTTTGGAGCTGATCTCCGGCTATCCCAATATCAAGTTCGGGCACGTGGATTCCCTGCTCAATTCCCAAGCCACCCTGGCGGTCTTTTTCCAGCAGGTGAGCCAGCGGGGTGGCGGCCAGAGAGGATTGGTCTCCCAGCAGGTCCTCTACAACAATATTGCCGGCAATGACGTTGGCGCCGCGCAGTTGCTACCGCAGCCCAATGCCGGGGCGGGGGCCGGGGACCTGCACTATGAGAGCATCGGGGCACATGATCTAAGGGAAGGCGATGCCCTTTCCCTTGAAGTGGCAAGTGCGGAGACCTCCTGCGAGCAGGTGGTGGAGTGGAAGGTGCCGGACTTCCGGGATAGTCGAGGGAGGTATGGGCGCCGGGCAGGCAACAGCGAGGAAAACAAACCGTGGGATGTCGTGCAGTTTTCCAATCCGCTCAAGTTCCCGATGACCACGGGGGCGGCTTCCATCCTGGAGAACAAGCGATTTCGCGGCCAGTCGGCTTCGACGTGGGTGGGCCCGGGACAGAAGGCGTCAATCAAGATTAACAAGGCGCTCACGGTACATGCTGAGCATTCCGAAGTGGAAGAGAAAGCAAAGCAGGCGGTGGTGAGGATCGCGGGTGACAACTTCCAGCGGACGACGGTGAAGGGTCGCTTGAAAGTCTGCAATACCCGTGCCACCGCAGTGGAAATGGTGATCCAGGCCGACTTTTCCGGGGAATTTGTCGAGGCGGAAGGGAACCCGGCAGAGAGTCTGCGGCCCGATGAAGCGGGGAGCGTGAACGCGCTTCGACAGCTCGAATGGACGGTCGCCCTGAAGGCCGGGGAAACGAAGATCCTGAGCTACCGCTATTCGCTTCTGGTGAACCGCTAGCGAGAGAGGGTTGTCAGGGCGCCTTCTTCCGGGGGCCCTTTTGCTTGGCCTTGTTTTTGTTCTTCCCCTTGCGGCGGGCGGCCCGGCGCTGGACGGATTCGTCCTGCACTTTCTTCATGTAGACTGCCAGGGCGGTGGGATCGTTGCGCTTGAGGAAGGGAGCGAGAGCATGGTCGTTACTCTCTTCCATGAACCTGCGAAGGCGGGCCTGCAGGGTGCGCTTGATGTCCTGGTGGGCCTCTTCACCGGCCAGGTTGTGCAGGCAATCAGGATCCTTCTCCACGTCGTAGAGTTCTTCCACGTTGCGGTGATCCATGGTCGCCAGGCGGGTCGCGATCTTCTGATCAGTCGCGGCCAGTTTCTTCATCTGGCGATAGGTGGCCGTTCCGTTGGTGGCGGTCCTGAAGACGTTTTCGCCATCTGACCAGGGATTGAAGAGGTAGAGGTGCTTCCTGGTCTGCACTCCGCGGATGGGGTGGCGGTTACCGCCGGCATTTTCATTATAGACCTTGAAGACGGCGTGCCGGCCATCCTGCTGCTGGCCCCTCATGACCGGAACGAAGGACTGCCCGTCGAGCGCGTCCGGCTTTTTGAGGACTGCCATGTCGAGCACGGTGGGGAGCAGGTCCACCGCGGAGATCATGTGGGAGTCATTGACCGAGTCGGCCTTGGTCACTCCCGGCCAGCGGATGATCCAGGGGGTGCGGGTGCTGTGATGGTAGAGCTGGGTCTTGGCGAAGGGCAGCGGCATGCCGTGGTCGGAGAGGAACATGACC
>DMYM01000317.1 GCA_003483645.1 Verrucomicrobiales bacterium | reverse complement strand
CGCCTCAGGTGACCTGGTCATTCCCTCAGAAATCGAAGAGAGGCCGGTGACGACAATTGCTTTTGAAGCTTTCATGAATTGCGGCTCCCTGACAGGAGTGGTTATTCCCGAGGGGATCAGTAGTATCAGCAAGGGCACCTTCGCGCATTGCCGCAGCCTCCGTTTTGTAGTCATCCCCGAGAGTGTCACTTCCATCCGGGAGGGAGCGTTCGCTTATTGCACGGCCCTGGTGGATGTCGATCTTCCGGACAACCTGCGCAATCTCGAACGTGATGTCTTCCTGAGTTGCACCAACCTGCCAAGCATGAGGATTCCCGCCCGAGTGAGATATCTCAGCACCGGAGTCTTCGCTCATTGCCACAGCCTCACGAGCGTGATCCTGCCGGAACGAATGACGAGAATTGGGGACAATGTCTTCTATGAATGCCTGGCCCTGCCGGAGATCAACATCCCGATCAATGTGGAATCATTAGGTCTGGAGAGCTTCATGCACTGCGAGAGCCTGACAAGTGTGAGAATTCCCGAGTCTGTTACCGGGCTTGGGAATGGTTGCTTTGCCTTTTGCAGGAACCTGGAGAGCGTGATGTTTGAGGGAGAGGCCCCGGATCTCGGACTTGGTGTATTCTTTGGGCTGCCTGCCGGAGCGACGGTGACTCATGCTGCGGGTGCGGCGGGATTTCATGGGAACAATTTTGGAGGACTCGCCGCCGTGGAAGGGGAAGTGCCTGACCTGAATCCCTCAATGGCCAGGGTGAAGGTGACGGTAAACCCGGACAGGGACGGGTCAGAAACAACCTGGGAGGTGACGGATGAGAGTGGTCGGATTCATGGATCCGGCGGACCCTACTTCGATTTTTCCTTCAATCCGGAGGTGTTCAGGTTTCTTGTTCCCTATAATCAGATCCTCAGGATCACGGTCCATGACGCCCAGGGCGACGGGATGGGGCATTTGACCGGGCCTCATCTGGGAACCTGGAGTTTGAGCCATGGCGCCACGGTGCTGGCTTCCGGTGGCGGGCACTTTGGATTTGAACAAATCGGAGCGGTAATCATCCCGGGTCCAACGGGATTGGCCATCATCAGCGTAACCGGAGAAGGAACCTCCGGAGAGTTGACATCCTTCAACATTACCTTTGCCTCCAATCAAGGCTGGACCTACGCCGTTGATCGTTCACGGGACCTTGGAACATGGGAAGCGCTCTCCACCACTATCACTGGGGAGGAAGGTGCCACAATATTCGCCGACAATGACCCGATCCTTGATGGCAAAGGGGTATTTTACAGGGTGCGGGAAGTGAGTAACTAGAAGCAAGAAACCAGGGGAGGTGTAGCTAATGCGCGCCCTGCAGTTCGCGCATCGGCAAGTCTTCTGGTTCGGACGGCAGACATTCACCCTGCCCTCCGCCACATGCTCAGATGTGCAGAGCTTCGACTTCGTTTCGTGCGACCTTGATGAACACCTCGTCGAGGTCCCTGCCGCTGAAACGCTCCTTGATCTCCGCAGCAGTGCCTTCGGCCAGAATTGAGCCTTGGTGAAGGAAAACGATTCTGTCGCAGGCGACCTCGATGTCCTTCATGTTATGACTGGTATACAGAATCGCAGGCGAACGTTCGCGTTGTGTGCGCCGAACGAGAGAGCGCACTTTGTCTGCGATATCGGGGTCGAGGGAGGCGGTCGGCTCATCAAGGAGAAGGAGTTCGGGGTCGTTAAGGAGAGCCTTGGCGAGGTTGACGCGGGTGCCTTCACCGGCTGAGAGACGACCGGTGACACTCTCACGCAGGTGAGCGATCCCGAGCATTTCGAGAAGTTCGTCAATCTTATCTCCGGGATTCTTCACGCCGTAGAGGCCAGCGAAAATACGCAGGTTCTGCCAGACCTTGAGATTGGAGGGGAGATTCGCGTAGGTGGTGCAGAAATTGGTGCGCTTGAGGATTTCAATGCGGTGTTTCTGCAGGTCCTTGCCAAAAACAGTGATGGTGCCCTCGTTCGGAATGGTAAGCCCGAGGATCATGTTCATCACGGTCGTCTTGCCCGCGCCGTTCACACCGAGGAGTCCGATCACTTCACCCGCCCGGACTTCCAGGTCCAGGCCATCCACCGCCACGAGTTTTCCGAAGCGCTTGGTGAGGTTTCGGATCTGGAGAAGGGGTTCTGGCATCTGGAAAAAGGATTCAGTGGACCGGGGCCACTGGCTAGGAGAGGAGCTTGGACCGGATCGAATCAGTCACCTGCTTCGGGTTTGCCTTTCCCTTGGAGGTTTTCATCACCTGGCCGGTAAGCCAATTGACGAGCTTTTCGTTGCCACCCTGGATCTCGGCCACTTTGTCCGGATTGGCGGCGATGGCCTCGTCGATAAAAGCATCGATCGTGCCGGTATCGGCCGGTTCAAATCCCATTTCTGCGGCGATCTCGGCGGGATCCCGCTCGGGGCTTTGCCACAGCACCTCAAAGACTTCCCTGGCCTGGTTGTTTGAAATGGTGCCGGCTTCGATGAGGTCGACAGTGCCAGCCAGGCGTTCGGGGGAGACGGGTGAAGCCGAGGGAGCAAGATTGTCGTCGTTGAGATGCCTGAGAAGCGTGTTGATGACCCAGTTCGCCGTCTTCTTGGGCTTGGCCTGCGATGATTTCACCGCGGCTTCAAAGTAG
>DMYM01000442.1 GCA_003483645.1 Verrucomicrobiales bacterium | reverse complement strand
AGGCCTCCGCAGGATTTCCGAAGGCAAGGAGGAAGCACGCGGACAGAAACTCGGGTTCCTGCTGGGATCCACCCGCGCCGCGATCGAGGAACGCAACTGGGACGAAGCGAATGCCCGACTGAAGGAGTTGCTGGGCATGGAAGCGAGTCATCCCGAGGCGGCAGCCCTGCTCAAACTCATCAGGGAGGGGCGGATGGACGACCAGATTGCGGTCTTGCTGGAGAAATCCCAGGAAGCGCTGCAGGATGAGCAGTGGACCACCCTGGTGGATCACACTGCAAGGCTGGAATCGATTGCCCCGGGACATGAACAACTTGCAGGGTTCAAGGCGGCCACCGTGGAGGGCATGCGGATCATGGAGGAACGGCGCATCCGCGCGCGCAAGCTTTACGAGAAGGCGCTGGCTTTGAACAAGGGGGAGTTCTCGGAGTCCGCTCTGGAAACCTTGCGTGAAGCCATCCGTCTCGATGACCGGAAGGAATACGAGAATCTCTACAACAAGATGTCGGCTTATACGCGCCTGCTGATGGTGCCCCGGGATTACTCTACCATCAATGAAGCGCTGGCTTTCGCCCGGCCGAACGACAAGATCCGAATCGCGGCGGGAACGTTCACGGAGTCTCTGATCCTGAACGTAAAAGTTGATCTGGAAGGGGCGGGCCATGACAAATCCATCATCCAGTGCGATGCCAGCGCCAGCGTCCTCCTGGCCACGAGAGAGGCGAGCGGAAGCAGGGTGGCTGCGGTGACGTTGAGACAGACTGGAATCGTGCATACCGGGGAACGCTATCCGGTGGCCCTCGCAGATGGATCGGAGCTCAGCCTGGAAGATTGCCATATCGATAAGGGGTCCGGTCACGGGGTGGCCGTCATCAATGGGGGGACCGGTCGCCTGCGCAACGTGCAGGTTTCAGAGTGCGGCTGGGATGGGCTGGCGGTGGATGGTGAGGGGAGCATCGCTGAGGCCGGAGATTGTCGCTTTGAGTTGAATATTCACCACGGTATCGATGCGTGGGGTGGCGGACGGGTGGTGATCACAAAATCGCGGATCACCCGCAACGGTCTTTCCGGAGTGGTCCTCATGTCGAAGGGGATGCAGTCGGAATTGGTTCAGTGTACGATCGACGGAAATCGTGAAGTGGGCATAAGTATTTCCAGTGGTGCGCGGGCCGTTTTGCGGGCGAACCGCGCGCAGGGTAATTTGCTGGGAGGAATCCTGGTGGTGGGAGATGGAACGACGGTAGCCATGGAGGGGAATGTGGCTGAGAAGAACAATAAATTCGGAATCGAGGTAGACCGCCGCTCCACGGCCCGGCCCTTCCGAGATAACATCACGCGTGAAAATACCGGCGAGCAACTCAGGTTACAGGCGATCATGCCGGAAGAAGTGGTGCTGCCGCCATCTCTGCTGGATGTTTCGGCCAAGAAGGCGGTGGAGGCGGGGCCATCCAGTCCCGAATGAAATCCTGACCCTGCCTGAAGTGTTTCAATCTTAACCAGTGAGGCGAAGTTGTCCGGCTTGCATGATCCAACCGATCCCGATGACCTTTCCCGCTAAATTCCTGTCCTGTTTTCTCGGACTGATTCTGGGGCTGTCCTCCTGTTCGCCGCGGAATCCGGGCAGGCCGCCACCAAGCATCACGGTTTCGCCCTACAGCGCGCTCTCCGACGCTGAGCTGAATGGGCGCTACCAGGCCTTCCTTGTGGAATTACAGAATCTCAATGAGGAGATGAGCAAGGCCAACAGGACCCGCGATTTCGATACGGTGCGCGACAAGGCACAGGATGGCCTGGAGAAGGCCCATGCCGCCCGCCGCATCGCCAGCCATATTGATGACCGGGAAGTGCGCAGGAATCGGCTCAAGGCTATCGAGGTCATTATCCGGGATCTCGACAGGTTGGTTGAGATCACCCGGTAGGTTCCGCCTTTTCCGGCTTTCCCTGCTTCGCCTGGATGCTGTCTGGATTTGAACCGGTCAGGAGGAACAGGGTTGCAATCCGGCAACTGATTTCACAGGTGGATGCAGGCGGGACCCATGCGGTGATGTTCAATCCGCCTCAAGGCCGGCAAACTGCAGAATCCATCCCGCCGCGAACAAGGCCGCAGGCACGGGCCAGAAGTTGTGAAAGAAAAAGATCAGTGCGAAGAGGGGGAGCGAGACCACGATCATGGGAATGCCGATGGTATGACAAAGACGGTTGAATGGATTCTGATGGCTCTTCTCGGATTGAGCGATCCACTCTTCCATTGATCGATTGCCAAGCATCGAGGCGTTCCCGGTTGAGCCTGGAGAATTCCAGGCCGAAAGAGGGTGCTACGTGCGCCAGCCTGGAATTGCCAGCCACTTTCTGGGGGATCAACTCCGGTCCCTTCGCAGGGAAGCCTTCATTGGATCAGATCGAATGATTGTGAGATCCCGAGGTAGGGGTGGATTCCCGTGGCGTCTTTGAAATGGCCGTGATGGAGGAGGCGATAGACCCCGGGCGGGGTGGGGTCCTGACCCTGCCACTCGACTTCGGCCACCATGAATCCGCCTGCACGACGCCAGCGGATCCGCGTCGTGGGGTCATCGTCAGTCGCGACCGTCTGCCACGTCCCGGAGACCAGTCTCTGGACGCTCAAGTAGGTCGCCATGGTCTGAAGGTGATG
>DMYM01000476.1:3307-4766 GCA_003483645.1 Verrucomicrobiales bacterium | reverse complement strand
GGGGGCCAAGCCCGCTATCCAGAAGATCGATATCGGGACCGGGGAAAGTACCGTGTGGCACAATCTGGCGGGAGACTTCGTCGAGCGGGTATTCATCCGGCAGGAGAAACGGGGAGCGGAAGTCGGTTGGGAGAGCAAGGTCCGGAAGAAAGGCACGGAGAAACGAGTCCTTTGTTTTTCGGGAGGTGTGGGCTGGAGCACGCAGCCGAAAACCGGGGGATTCGCCCTGGTCATGGATGGCGAGGAACGGGTGCGGTTTGATGTGACGAACCATTTGTCCCGCTGGAGCAGTGATGACGATTCGGTGGAGTTGTTCTATCTTCCTACCTGGAACTCCGACGTCGACACAGGTGGATTCTTCTTCCTGGTGCTGGGAGATCAGGTGGCTGCAGGCGGAGGCCTGGTGACTTTCAGTGTCCGTTCCGTGGGAGAGGGATCGAAGCGCTGGTTCGCGATCGATTCCAGGCAGGAGATTGCCCGGTTGCTCCCCAGGCTCATGGAAGCCCTGAAGCCCCTGCACCCTTAGATTTCCGATGCGCATTGCGCTTCACCCGCTTTCATGACACTCGGACGGGATGGAGCGGTTTGCAGGGGGCGGGACCGATCATGGAGATCATCGGGTGATCTGGAGCCCGGCAAGGGGATCTAAGGCGGCGAAAAGGCTCGCGTCCTTCCCCTGGATCTGAAAAATCCCAAGGCACACTCGAAAACCATGAAACAAATCACCACTCTCGTAATTGCCCTTGCCTCTGGTGTGATGCCGCTCTTCGCGGACCACCACGAACTGCCCAAGCCCGACAAGGATGGATGGATCACGTTGTTCAACGGAAAAGACCTTGCTGGCTGGGACGGCAACCCGGATATCTGGAGGATCAAGGACGGGTATATTTCCGGTCATATCGCCCGGCTCCAGGGAGGCAATACCTTCCTCATTTACAAGCATCCCCTCGCCAATTTCGAACTGGAGGCGGAGTGGATCCTGGTGGACGGCAAGGGGAACAGCGGCATCCAGATCCGCTCCAAGCAGTCTGCGAATGGTGCCAACAAGTGGGTGGTGAGCGGTTACCAGGCGGATATTGGAAACGGATGGTATGGGAAGCTCTATGAGGAGAAGGGACGTGGCCTGCTGGCCGGAAAATACAAGAACAAGCCGACCATCAAGAAGGACAATGGATGGAACAAGTACAGGATTACGGCCAACGGTTCAAAACTGACTCAGGAGTTGAATGGCGTGGTCGCTATCGAGTTCGACGACAAGGATGCCAAGAAAGCGGCCAAGGAAGGCATCATTGCATTGCAGTACCACTCTCCCGGTGGATTTGAAGTGCGCTTCCGCAACATCAGGATCAAGCTGCTCAAGTAGTCTCGATCGCTTCCTGAATTGAATATTCTCGTTGAGGCGGCCGGGGAGGTCGCCTCACTTTTTTCAGGGGGGAGGAGAATTCTCCGGGTCCACCGG
>DMYM01000476.1:0-2953 GCA_003483645.1 Verrucomicrobiales bacterium | reverse complement strand
GGAACGCGACCCCTGGCTTGTGGAAGACAGACGGAATCCCTACCTTTGTCATCAATGCAGCGTGCGATAGCCTTTTGCGCCGGTCTCTTTCTCGCGGCTCCAAATCCCTCCCCCGGGCAGGAAGTTGAAAAGATCAGCCCCGATTTGCGCAGGGAGTTCAAGCTCGCCGGGTTCTACCAGCAGGTTGTCCTGCTGGAGGGCTTTCCCATCGTGGCGTCCGGGAAGGTTTCCCCCTACGCTCTCAGGGAGGCGGCCTGGATTGTGCAGTCCATGCTGGAGAAACGGCCGGATCTCCTCCGGCAGCTGGGAAAGAGCAAGGCCCGGTTGGCGGTGATGGGAGTGAGCGAGGTGACCCTCGACGTTCCTGAGCATAGCGACCTGCGGCCCCCCGAACGATGGAACAAGTCGCGGGGGCTGGGGGCGACCTGGCATCGACCCGCGGTGAGCTGTGCGGAAGAGAACATGCTCTGCTGTCCCGGGGATCCCTATCCTACTGAGAACATTCTGGTGCACGAGATTGCGCACGCCGTCCACCTCATGGCCATCAACCTCCTGGACAAGACTTTCGACAGGAGATTGAAGGCGGCTTACAGGGGATCACTGGCTGAGGGCAGGTGGAAGGGAACCTATGCGGCCGGGCACTATCACGAATACTGGGCGGAGGCGGTGCAGTGCTGGTTCAATACCAACCGGGAGAACGACAAGATCCACAACCATGTCAACACGCGGGAGGAACTGAAGAAGTACGATCCGGAGGCAGCCAGATTCTGTGAGGAAGTGTTTGGTGACAACGACTGGGTCTACGTGCGCCCCGATGATGCCTCGCGAGTGGGAAAGGGGCACCTCAGGGGGCTGGACCGGAGCAAGTTGCCGAAGTTTGAGTGGAGGAAGTGACCGGGAAGCCAGTGGGGCAGGGGGCAGAGTAGCGGGAGGTTCCGGGGCAGAGATCCCCCGCCAAGTGATGCCCGGTGGGGTCGGGGAAAAGAAACAGTCCGGATTTCTAACTCCTGGAGTTATCGGGAAGCGGCCCGGTTTCGGGGGGGTCGGACTGGGTTCCCGTGGAGGCGGGCGATTTCCCGGGGTTGTCCTGTTCCGGAGGTCCGGGGTCGGGAGCGAGGGCGGGGAGGTGCTCAAGACTGTGTTTTCTGACGGCCTTTTTCTTGGCGATCTTCCGCCGCACCAACTTCTTCCTGAGGTGGACCTGAACCCCGGGAGGAGGTTCAGTCCCGGACGGGTGGGGTGGGGGGACGGACGGGAGAGCCCGGAAGGTTTTTCCGCCGGGGGCATTGGTAGGGGCCCGCAACGGATCGGAAGAGGTGAGCAGTTTGTGAGGCCGGGCCTTCTCCTCGCTTCCGGGGTTGATCAGGAGGCGGTGTTTCCCGGGTTTGATGGGCGAAGCGGCTCCGGGCGGACGGACCTGCAGGGTGGAAACGCTTGACTGCGGCGCCACACCACGCTCAAGGATTCGCGCCTCGCCGTCCTCGCGGGAGGGGATGAGGAACTTGGTTCGACAGGTGACACAGCGGTTCTTCATACCGACATGTTCCTCCCCGGCCATGATCAGGGTGGCGCAGACTGGACAGGGGATCCTCATGTTTCGTCTGATCAGGATTAGGCACACCCCAGCCTGTTTTTCAAGCAATGAACCTCCGGTTCGGTCCGGCGAAGGATCGAAACCTCCCGTTCATCTGGCGAAAACGTCATGCCCCGTTTCAGTTGGACAAAAACGGGGCCATCCCATCTCGGGATGGCCCCATCAAAGAAGGTTTGGGTGGTGATTGTATTACCGCAGTCCGACAGCCACGTGGTCGATGGACCAGCCGCTGAAGGCATCGTTGGTGGCATCGCTGGTGAACCAGAACTCGAGGATGATTTCCTCGCCCACCGCGGAGGCGGGCAGGTTTTCACTGAACTCCACCCACTCCGAATCAAAAACGATGGGATCCGAATCGAGGGTTCCCAGTTCACTCAGGTCACCGGCTCTGAGAACACGCACTCCGAAAAGATCTCCGAAGCCATCGGCATCACGGTAATGGTCCAAGGTGAGGGTGGCGGTCGTGATTCCACCACCGGTGAGGTCGATTACGGGCGATCGCAGGAAGATGTCGGCATCGTTCGCGTAGTCACCGAGGTTGGTGGTGAAGGCATTGCCTGAGCCATCAGCGCCGGTGGTGGGCCCGGTGCTTCCATTGGGCGATCCCAATACCCAGACAGTATTACCGTTGGCATCGTTCACGCCCGTGGTCCAATCACCCTGGCCCGATTCGAAGTCCTCAATGAAGAAGGGCGGGGCATCCTTCTCCCGGATCACGAAGAAGCGCTTGGCATCCGCGGGTCGCGCGAAGGTCTCCACGTTAACGGGTGCGCTGGCGGGAATGTCGGCCTGCCACACGGCCCAGGCGGACGAATCCGGTTCGGCTTCCGGGTCGGTGGAGCTGAGGATGTCGTAGACCTTGCCGGCTTCGCTATCGAAGGTGAACTCCAGATCGCTGCCCACATTTCTGAGCTCGAACTGCGTCTTGGTTGGCGGTCCGGTGAGGATGCAGAGATTGTCGATGAGGAGGGTCTCGTTGGCTCCACCCACCCGCGCGGAGATGATGAAGGTGTGGGAGTCATCCGGGACGAAGGCACCGGTGGCGACGTTGATGAATTCGGCGTTGGTATCGAAGCCGGTGGTGATGAAGGTAGCCCCGTTGACGGGATCCCAGGTGATCGAAACCGTGCCCGTAACGGTAGCGCCATCATTGAGAATGGCTCCGTTGGTGAAGGCGAGTTGGCCGACATCTACTCCGCCAGCCACGCCGGAAATATTGACACCCTGTTCGGTATCGAAGTTCATCCAGGTGTCGACCTCGAAGGAGAGATTCTCCGATGCGTCGCCGGGCCCAATGCCTTCCTCCGCCCAGCCCAGAGTGCCGAGGGCGGCATTGCCGTAGTTGAAGGAGAAGCCGTC
>DMYM01000427.1 GCA_003483645.1 Verrucomicrobiales bacterium | reverse complement strand
TGCACCGAGAAGGTGGCAGGTTGCAGGTCATTCACTTCAATGTTGTCGATGACCCACCACCAGTCGTTGGTGCCCACTTTCTTCCACGAGATTTTCATCTTCTTCGCTCCGGCCGGGTTACGCAGCGGCACCCGAACCGTTTCGCTGTAGGCCTTCGCCTTGTTCCCGGCGTCCAAACGAAGCACCTCGATTGCCTCTGCCCCGTCGTAGGATACCGTGATGGTGCCCACCTGGGCTACAGTCCGCCATCCCGAGTCAAACTTGAGGGTGAGGCTGTCGGCAGTTGCACCTGAAATATCAATCGGTGGTGTGCTCAAGGTTGCGTCAAACGGGCGCCCACCCGCCACATCGTCAAACTCGTCACTGTCTGCCACCGCGATCACATTCGTTCCGAGCGCAAACTTGTCCCGGTCCTGGTCGGGGGCAGCCGCCGCCCAGGCGGCAGGGGTGGCAAAGGTCCACCCCGACCATTCGATCACCCCGCCCTTTCCGTGATCGGTGTTTTTGGTCATCGTCCATCCGGCCAGGGATTTTCCTGCCTGGGCGGTCGGCAGGTCGATCCAGTCCGTTCCATCTCCGTTGGGTTCGGAGGGAAACGGGAGCAGGCCCGGCTTGGTGGTAAGTGAGTCGAAGTCTTCGCTGAAATACGTTGCGGCCTGTGAAAACACCGTCTCAGCTTTTTCAGCAGCCTGGCCCCTGCCGGGTCCCAAAGCGGCAAAGAGGACGAAGGTTGTGACAGAAAGAAAGTTGCTCTGCATGAAACCGGGAATCGTTGGACCCTAACGTCGGGTTATATCGGGGGAAAGAAGAACCTTCTGGAGATTCTGCTATGGCATGCGATATCCCCTCAATTGAGGTCCGGGGTTCCTGCTGCCGGGCCGTGACCGACGAACCTCGCTTTCACTTCGGCGGGGTGATTTTCCAGATCTCACCATTCCTTCCGGAAGGGCCCTTGCCGGTGTTGGTGAGGGCATAGATCTCACCATCGTGGTCATACCCGAAACCCACGATCATGCGTGAAATCGGTCCCGCGGGCGTCTTGGCACCGGGGAGGACCTGCATGGTCCAGGTCGTCCTGTCTTCGCGAATGCCGGCGTAGAGACCGTATTTCTTGCCGGCCCAGCTCTGGGCCCAGTCGGCGAAGAGATAGACCCCGTCGAGCCCGGGAATGGCCTGGCCCCGGTAGACGTGGCCGCCGGTCACGCTGATGCCGTAGCCGGGGGCTTTCCCGAAACCGTCGTGATGCGGATAGGCGATAATCGGAGCGACAAGATCCCTGGGTGCGGGGGTGGCTTTCAGGATCGCGGGTGCGCTGGGATTCTGCTGGTCGAAGGCGGCGTATCCCTCATAGCGGGGCCAACCGAAGTTGCCGGCGGAGAGCAGATTGATCTCCTCGAACCGGTTCTGGCCCACGTCAGCCACGATGATGTCCCCGTTCTTGGAATCCACCGTGATGCCCCAGGGGTTGCGGATGCCCCAGGCGTAGATTTCCTTCAGTCCGTTGTCCTTGCCCTTGAAGGGATTGCCATCGGGAATGGCGTAGGGATCGCCCGAGTCAACGTCAAAGCGCAGGATCTTACCAAGGTGCCGGCGGAGGGATTGTCCGTTACCACCCTTCTCGTGTCCACCGTCTGGCTTGCCCTTGGGATCCAGGTCATTGGCATTGCCGCCGTCTCCGAGACCGAGGTAGAGGTAGCCGTCCTTTCCGAAGACGAGGTTCCCGCCATCGTGGTTCCACTGCGGTTGATCGACGGTGAAAAGGACCCGCTCGCTGGTGGTGTCCGCAGTGCCGTCAGACTTCACCTTGAACTCGGAGAGGTGGGCGGTGTGGTCAAATCCCTTCCTGCCTTTCCTTGCGAGCGGGGAGCTGTAGTAGACGTAGACCTTCTTGTTGGAGGCGAACTTCGGGTGAAGAGCCACTCCCAGGGAGCCGCGTTCATCGAAGCCCTTCTTCAGGGTCACGATGGACTTGCGCAGATCGAGGAACGCCTTGCCGGGCTTGCCGCCCTTCTCGTCGAGGAAGTGAATGACGCCCGCCTGGTCCACTACCAGATAGGCTTGGTCCCCCTTTCCGTATGGAATCATGGAGAGAGGTGAGACAAACTCGGAAGCGAACTTTTCATAGCTGACGGCCGGAAGATCCCTCGCGTCCACGAGGACGGTCAGGCCGAGGAACAGGGCTGATAGGGTGAGGCGAGGTGTCATGATGGCATCCAGTTTGAGTGATTCTGGCGATTTGGCAACCAGCCAGTAAGCGGGTTGGGCGATAGATGAAACCTTCCTTGATGCCACGCTCCGGAGTGGAAGAGGAGATGGGCCGGTATCCGGAGGATATGCCATCATCCCACCGGAACTGTCCTTTTGCTTGCCTTCACCGGGTGGGGCTGAAGGATTGTATGGGTGAGACCCTGGTGCCCTTTAGTTCTCCTCATTCCGGCCTTTGCAGCCTCCTCTCCGATCAAGGCCCAGGGCGTCGAAGAGCGTCGCCCGCCCAACATCGTCTTCATCCTGGCCGACGATCTCGGTTACGGGGACCTCGGGTGCTTTGGCCAGAAGACCCTGAAGACACCGCGACTGGATGAAATGGCGGCTCAGGGCATGCGCTTTACGCAGTTCTACGCGGGATGCACCGTCTGCGCGCCCTCCCGAAGCGTTCTCATGACGGGTCGACATATGGGCCGTACGGTTGTGCGGGGAAATTCGACCAAGCCGATCGTCCTCCGGGCGAAGCACCCCACCGTGGCCTCGCTCCTGAAGAAGGCGGACTACAGGACGGCCTGCATCGGGAAGTGGGGGCTGGGAACCCCGGACAAGTTGAGCAATCCCAACGACGTGGGGTTCGATCACTTTTTCGGCTACGTGGACATGTGGCACGCTCACAACTTCTACCCCGAGTTCCTCATTCGAAACGGGCAGGTGCAGAAACTGCGGAACGAAGTGACCCCGCGGTGGAAGACCTTCCAGAATCCGGGCAGGCCGCAGGCGGGCCGTGGGGTGGCGGTCAAGCGAGTGGACTATGCCCCGGATCTCTTCATTGCCGAGGTGGAGAAATTCATTCGCGACAAACGCCGCCAGCCGTTTTTTCTCTTCTTTTCGCTGAACGTGCCGCATGCCAACAACGAGGCGGGCCAGAAGGGAATGGAAGTGCCGGACCTGGGAGAGTTCGCGGATAAGGATTGGCCCGAGCCCGAAAAGGGCTTCGCCGCCATGATCCGGAACATTGATCGCGACACCGGGCGCGTAGTCGATTTGCTGAAGGAGCTCAAGATAGAGAAGGACACCCTGGTGATCTTCACCTCAGACAACGGACCGCACCAGGAAGGTGGACACAAGGCCGACTTTTTTGATTCGAACGGCCCCTTGCGTGGGACGAAGCGGGATCTCACCGAAGGGGGAATCCGTGTACCCACCATCGCCTGGTGGCCAGGCACCATCGCGCCGGGAACGGAGGACGATGCCCACTGGTATTTCGGGGACCTGATGGCCACGGCAGCAGAACTTGCAGGAGTGGAACCACCGGGGAACATCGACAGCGACAGCTTTGCAGGTTCCCTGCGGGGGCAACCGCGCGAGAGGCGTTGGAACCGGAAGTCCCGGATGTACTGGGAGTTCTATGAGCGCGGCTCGGCCCAGGCCGTGCGCTTCGGGAAGTGGAAGGCCATTCGCAGGCCGATGTTCACCGGGGCGATCGAGCTCTACGACATGTCGAATGATCCGGGTGAGAGGCATGACTACAGCAAGCGGCGCCCTGATCTTGCCAGGCATGCCGCCAACCTGCTTGATGCCGCTCACGAGCCCGACCCGAACTGGAAGGTGAGGTAGGCACTCCCCCGAACCGGGGATGATGGATGGAAAGGCAGATCTTCCCCCGTCAATATTTCGGCGTGGGAAGTGTTCGGGGGGATGGCTTCCCCTATTCTTGACGTTGTTCTCGGGGCCGAAAGAAGTCAGGTTCTTCCCGTGACCTCCTTGCGTTTGCTGCTGCCCGGGCTCCTTTGGGTCCTGGGGTGGGGTCTGGGGGGGTGTGGCAAGAAGGAGGAGTCCGGACGGGATCCTCTGCAGGAGTCGGGGGTGAGTGATCCCAGGCCTCTGCCATTGAACCTTGATGATGAGTTGGTGGCCCTCCAGGTCCGGGGGGAAAGCCCGGGAGGCAAGGAGTCGGGAGTGCTTCGGGTGGCGGCGGGGACACCCGTTCAGAGCCCGCGGCGCCTGGAACCCGAGGGAATCGAGGCGGAGCTGGAGAAGCTGGAACCGGGGAGTGAATGGGAATCCGAGAACCGAAGCGCGGCAGTGGTCGGGAGGTTGCACGCATTATTTTCTTCAGGGGATGCAGGAATGCTGGCGGAGAGTTTCGTTTGTTCGGATCTGCGTCCCGCCAGACTCAAGGTAGTGGAGAATCACGGGGGTATCCAGTTCCTGCGCCCGGAGGGGTCCCTTGCCGATGTGGAGAGGCATCACGGGTGGGCGGGCTTCGCGGCAACCCGCGCTGACTGGTTGGGGAAGGAGCCCCCGGACGTGGTCCCCGACATGTCGATCAAGGTGCTTGCGGTGCAGGAACTTGATTCAGGGTTTTCCGCGGAGGTGATGGTGGAGTTGAGAAGCGGGGAAGCGGATGGAATCCCCCGTCGCCAGGTCACTACCTCGTGGCATACCGGCTGGACCCGGGAGGATCCTCCGCGGTTGGTATCTCTCCAGGTGCGGCACTATGAAGAGTCTCATGTGAAGCCGGGACAGGGATTCGTCGATGTTGGACCGGTTGTACTGGGCAGGACGCCCCATTACCGTGAGCAGGTCCTGCGCGGAACCGGGGACTGGGCCACCAGGGTGACGCGACTGGGAGACTTTTCGCTGACAGGGCATCACGGACTGGCGGTGGGAGACGTCAATGGGGATGGACTTGAGGACCTCTACGTCTGTGACGCGGGGAGTCTGCCGAACCGGCTTTATGTCCAGCAGCCCGATGGCACGGTGGAAGATACCTCGGCCGAGGCGGGAGTGAACTGGCTGGAAGATTCACGAAGCGCACTGCTGGTCGATCTCGACAACGACGGGGACGAGGACCTAGTGGTAGCGACCATCGCAATGGTCGTCTTCCTTGAGAACGACGGCACTGGAATTTTCAGCCTGCGGGGTGGCCATCCGGGCGCGCGCTATCCCTTCTCCCTGAGTGCGGCCGACTTCGACAGTGACGGACTGCTGGATATTTATGTCTGTGTCTACAGTGCGGGGGACAACGCGGAACGGCGGGGATTCGAGGTGAGAGCCCCTCTCCCCTTTAATGATGCTGAGAACGGGGGGCGCAATGTCCTGTTGAAGAACCTCGGGATGTTCGGGTTTGCGGATGCCACGGAAGCAGTGGGCCTGGGCGTCGACAACACCCGGTGGAGTTTTGGAGCGGCCTGGGAGGACTACGACCGGGATGGCGATCCGGATCTCTATGTCGCCAACGATTTCGGGCGAAATTGCTTCTACCGGAATGAGGGGGGGCGCTTCCGGCAAATTGCGGGTGAGTTGCAGTTGGAGGACATGGCGTCCGGAATGTCGGTGGCGTGGGGCGACTATAACCGGGACGGAGCCCCGGATCTTTACGTGGGAAACATGTTTTCGGCGGCGGGGAACCGGGTGAGCCGGCAGGAGTTCTTCAAGGAGGGTGCCGATGCCGCGCTGGTGGGTGATCTGCGGAGGATGGCCCGGGGAAATTCGCTCTTTGCGGGAGGTCAGGGCGAGAAGGGAACTGGATTCCGGGACGTGAGTGAAGCGACCCGTAGTCACTTGGGCCAGTGGGCCTGGAGTTCGGGTTTCGGGGATCTCAACAACGATGGATGGGAGGACCTTGTGATTTCCAACGGGTTCCTCACCGGCCGGGAGCCCGATGACCTGTGAAGTTTCTTCTGGCGGCAGGTCGTGTCGCCGATGCAGCAGGCCAATCCTCGAATCTATGGCAATGCCTGGACCGCCCTCCTGCAGATGGTGCGGGACGGGCGCTCCTGGAGCGGACGCGAGCGCAACCGGTGCCTTCTCAACGATCGGGTGGGGGGATTTGCCGATGTGTCTTCGGTAATCGGACTGGACCAGGATGGCGACGGACGGGCGCTTGCGGTGGTGGACTGGGACCAGGATGGTGATCTGGACCTCTGGTATCGTGACCGGACCGCGCCCCGCCTGCGCTTGATGCTGAATTCACACCACTCGACCCGCCCGGGGGATTCTGTGGCCCTGCTTCTTGAGGGCAGCGAGTGCAATCGTAATGCCATCGGCGCGGTGGTCGAACTGATGGCCGGGGAAGCGGCGGGGACTGTGCGATCCGTCAGGTCCGTCCGGGCGGGGGACCTGTTCCTG
>DMYM01000068.1 GCA_003483645.1 Verrucomicrobiales bacterium | reverse complement strand
TGGCCCGCCAAGGCCGGCAGCCATCCCCAGGGCCTCCAGTTCCTCCGTGCCGGGAGCTGTTTCCTCGTCCCCCACCCAGACGAAGCAGTGCCGTGGCGGGGAATCAATCAACCCCTGCAGCTGGAGCTGCATGAGCGTAAGGCTGATCTCCCGGCCCGCGTCCTCGCCAAGCTGGTTGGAAGCCAGAGCCTCAAACTCCAGGGCCTGGCCTTCTTCGGAAAGGGCGAAGACCCAGCGGCCAAGTTCCCGCCAGACCACCACTCCATCGGCAGGTAGCGGCAGGCAGCGGGCCGAAATGTCGAAGTGTTGCGGTGAGCGCCGGGGCAGGTGGCCCTCCCTGGGAGGGGCCAGCACGACCGGCACCACCAGGCTCTCCTCCCCGCGCGTCCCGACCTTGAAAACGTCGCTCAGCACCCCGGCATTCATCCCGGGGCGCATCCCCATCCGCTCCAGGTGCATCTCAGACAGATCGCTGAGCAGGGCATCATCCGAGGTGGGTGCTCGAAAGGGCAGGGCCGAAACATCGCGCACCGGAAACGCCATGGTCAGTTCCCCGGTTGGAATGCCCCCCACGTCCAGGACGCGCGTGGTCCCCGAACGCAGGACGAGGTTAAGCCCGGCACCATTCAGGCCCGTCCAGGCCTCCCACCCGTCAGCTCCGGGCAGCAGGAGAACCTTCTCACCTTTCTTTTTTGCCTTTGGAATCATGGCACTTGTTCCACTTTTCGCTCCAGGATGGACGGACGACCCGTCCGATTCCGTACGATCAGGGTGATCCGACGCTTGATCTGCGCTCCGCCGAGGCCCGACCAACCGGTTGATTCGATGCGGGTGGTCGGGTCGTTGGCAGTGAGGCGGGGCTCGACGATCATCCGTTGGATGTCCGGGACTCCTAGCAAATCGAGAACCTCTCCGCTATTATTAAAAGGCTGATCGTCTTCCGTGCCCCGGATCATGTCCGCCCCCAGCACCCGGTCCCGGATGGCCGAGGCATCATCGATGGAGACTTCCGCCGCCCGGGCCAGTTTTTCCGGGTCCGCTTCGTTGACATCCAGTCCCCCGCTGCTCCAGATCGTGAACCAGTTACGCCAGTTGGGATAAATGCGTTCCAGGTTCTCCATCCCCCGCACCAGCCTCATCTCATCCAGGGAGTAGAAGGGGCGATTATAAGGCCGGTTCAGAAAACCCAGTCCCTCGTAATAGGGGAACTCCGCTCCATTGAGTTCCTCCAGTTCATTCTCGTCCACCCAGTCCACGAGGGCGTCCACCACTTCCTGGGCGAACTCCCCCTCGACCCCCCATTCCACGAACATTTCACGCAGCAGGGCCTTGTCGGGATCGGCCCCGTCCCCACGGTTCATGAGCAGAGAGTTGATATTGAAGCGGGACCCCTCCGACTCGATGCTGGCCGAGAAGCCCACATCCCCCGGGAAGCGTTGTTCCAGGAGGAGATAGTCCGAGCGCTCCACCACCGGGTTACAGGCCACCGAGATTCCCATCTCGGCCATCTGGGTCGCCCGGACTCCCTCCACCTGGCCGGAGACAAGGCGGTCCTCGTAATCCAGCAACTGGATCGCGGTGAAGATATAGAGAGCCATCACACTGATGAGCCAGAACACCGCCACCATGGTACTGCCCCGCCTTCCCCGCACACGGAAGCGCGCGGTCGTCCCGACCGTCATCCCTCCCTGCACTGGAACGTTTGCTTTCATCTTCCTGGGGTTCCCGGCCCCGGTGGGCCAGGGCGGCTACCGCCTCCGGGCGTAGGAGGTGCCGACCTCGTTCGTGAACTGCCACCACCCCCCCGGCGATCCCCTCCTCCGTCCCGTCCTGCGTCCCGTCCCCGGCCGCTATCGCGCCCGGAAGATCCCCGGCCGCTTGCCCCCTGGCGCTGCTGCGGGGCCGCCCGACGCTGGGATCTCATGACCGTCTCCGGGTTCAACTTGGGCGGGAGCCAGAAATGATGAACGATCTCATCGGAGTTTTCATCGAACTTCACCCGCAATTCCATCTGAACCGGCAGGCGTCCCTGCACGTCCCAGGTCTCGGTATAACCTTGATCTTCGTCATTCAGTGCCCGGCCGTCCCGCGCCCACCATTCGAACCAGAAGACGTCCCGCAGGAGAATGATCTCCGCCACAGGCTCGGCATTCACATTGGCGGTCGAGTCGCTGTCATCGAGGATGGCCTCCTCATAATAACGCAGGACCACGTCGAGATCTCCGCTGCGCGTAGGCACGGTGGAAATCTGGACGGCCTCCGCCGAGATGGCCTGGCCGGACCATGAAAAGGAAGTGGGAACGTTCTGAAAGGTGAGCTCGCTCAGGAAATGCGAGCCTGCATCATTCCGGAGGAGTTCCATCTCTGCATTCCCCGGCAACTGGTTGAAGTTTCTTCCCAGGAAGGCAATGAGGGCCTCCTGGGTCATGTGCTGCCGCCCGTCGTCGGCCATCTGATTCGACATCTCCAGGGCTCCGTCCACGATCCACATGATGGAAACCAGCAGGATCCCGGCAATGGCCAGGGCAAGGACCGCTTCCAGCAGGAGGATCCCCCGCCGGGAACGCCGGACACGCCGTGTCCCGTGGTTACTGTTGGTAAAGTCTCGCATAGCGCCAGGTTTCAGCGATTCGCTCAT
>DMYM01000296.1 GCA_003483645.1 Verrucomicrobiales bacterium | reverse complement strand
CATCAGCTTGAAGAATCCGCCCGATCCGGGACCGATGCCCTTGGCCTTGGCCTCTGCGGCCGCGACCTTCTCCTTCGCGCTCTCCGAAGCGCTCTCGAAATTATTCTCGAATGCTTCCTTGATGATCTCATTCGGCTCGCCGTCAGTGAGTCCCGGCTTGATGAGATTGACCATGGACAGTCCCACCAGAATCGCGAAGAGGCCGGTAAGCGCGTAGAAGCCGGCTGTCTTCCCGAGCATGCGCCCAAAGCCCGCCATCCCGTGCAGGCTCGCAATGCCCGCCACCACCGAGGAGACGATCAGGGGCACGATGATCATCTTGAGGAGGTTCATGAAGATCTTACCCACGAAATCGCAGAAACCCACGACCCCCCCGATGAACCCTCCCTCCGCCTCGGCATCGATGGAGCGGAAAAGCAGGGCCACGAGAGTGGCCAGCACCAGCGCCCCCAGGATTTGCCAGTGCGGCTTGATCTTTTTCATCGGGAGCAACGGTCAGCAGTCAGCAGTCCGCGGTCAACTTCAAATGCACGGAACAGCCCGGGCCCCTCTCAGGAAGCAGGCATCCTGTCCCGCATCGTCACCCGCCCCCTGCCCACCGACGGTTGACTGCTGACTACTGCCCACCCTATACGAAGTCGATGTCAGGCCCGGTCCGCACCCGCTTCGCTCCCTCACCCACCGGCTATCTCCATGTGGGTGGAGCGCGAACCGCCCTCTTCAACTGGCTCTTTGCCCGCCAGCACGGGGGTGCCTTCATTCTCCGGGTGGAAGACACCGACGAGGCCCGCAACACCGAGGAGGCGCGCCAGGCCATCTTCAACGGAATGCGCTGGCTGGGCCTGGACTGGGATGAGGGCCACGAGACCGGCGGCGCCTGTGGGCCCTACTTCCAGTCGGAGCGCTCGGAAATCTACGAGAGATGGTTTGAGAAACTGCGCACGGCCGACCGTGTCTATCAGGACGAAGGAGCCTGGCGCTTCCGCTTCGAACGCAGACCGGTCACCGTGCACGACCTGGTGTGCGGCGAAGTCACCATTGACTACCGTGACGAGTCCAACACGCCCGACATGGTGGTGCGGCGCTCGGATGGATCCTTTGTCTTTCATTTTGTCAACGTGGTGGACGACATCGAAATGGAAATGAGCCACGTCATCCGTGGTGAGGATCACCTCATGAATACCCCCAAGCACCTCCAACTCTTCGAGGCGCTGGACCAGAAGCCGCCCGCCTACGCACACATCCCGTTGATCATGAATGCGGATGGCAGCAAGATGTCCAAGCGTGACCAGGGAGCGGCGGTCCACGAATACCAGGAGCGCGGGTTCCTCCCGGCCGCAGTGAATAATTTCATCGCCCTCCTCGGATGGTCACCGAAAGACGACGACGAGATCTTTTCGACTCCGGAGCTGGTGGAACGGTTTTCGCTGGAAGCCGTCAACCGCTCCCCCTCGCGCTTCGACTGGGACAAGTGCCAGTGGCTCAACCAGCAACACCTCATGGCCCTCCCGCCCGGTGAGTTCGCGGCCGCGGCAAAACCCCATGTGGAGCGCTCGGGCTTCGTCATGACCGGGGACTATGAAGCGATGGTGGCCAGCGTGCAGGAGAAGGTCCAGACCCTCTCCGAGGTGGCCGGCATGATCGACTTCTATCTCGAATTGCCTCCTCCAGACGAAGAGACCATGGGCAAGGTGCGTAAAAACAGTGATGCTGCCGCCCTCCTCGGCGACCTTGCCGCGCGAATGCAGGAGGTCACCGACTGGTCGCTGGCCAGGGAGGCGATCGCCGCCACTGCCGAGGCGCACGGCGTCAAGCCAGGCAGACTCATGTTCCCCCTGCGGGTAGCCCTTTCCCGCCGGACTGCGGGTCCGGCGCTGAACGACATGCTTGCCATTCTGGGAAAAGAGGAGTCCATTCGCCGTATCGAACTCCTGACCGGGGATCTCTCCTGAGAACGAGGACGCACATGAAGGATGTCTATACTCTCGATGACCTGGTAAGCCGTTCACGGTTGGACGAGGGAGCAGAACAACCCGCGCGCCTCGCTGTGCTCGGATCCCCGGTCGCTCACTCCCTCTCCCCTCAACTCCATCAGGCTGCCCTGGATGAGACCGGAACCGGAGGACGCTACATCCGTCTCGAGGTGCCTGCCGGGGAAGTGGCCGGAACCCTCGACCGCCTGCAGGAACTCGAATTCATCGGCGCCAACATCACGGTCCCCCACAAGTTCGAGGCCCTCTCCGCTGCCGACGAGGTGGATGGCGCGGCCGCCATGCTCGGGGCAGTGAACACCATTCTCTTTGAACGCGGACGCAAGCTCGCCTTCAATACGGACGGACCCGGATTCGTGCGTGCCATCCACGAGGAGTTTCTGGTGGATGTGAAGGACCTGCGCATCATGGTGGTTGGCGCGGGCGGGGGTGCCGGGCAAGCCATCGCCGCCCAGTGCGCACGGGAAGGATGCGAACGGCTCGTATTGGTCAACCGCACGGTAGAGAAGGCCGAGGAACTGGCTTTGCGCCTCTCTCCCTGTTTCGAGAGCGAGCGTCTGGAGGGACCAGGGGAACGCCTCCAGGTCTTCCCTCCCGACTCTCCGCAACTGGTGCCTGAGTCCCATCATATCGACCTCATCGTCAACACCACCTCGGTGGGTCTCAAGCGGACCGATCCATCGCCACTGCCTCCCGCCTGCCTCCAGCCTCACCATCTTGTCTTCGACACCATCTACAATCCGCCCCAGACCCGCCTGCTGGGAGAGGCCTCCCAAGTGGGTGCCAGAAGCGCCAATGGCCTTTCTCTCCTTCTCTACCAGGGAGTGCTTTCCTTTGAGCTCTGGTTTCCCGGCCAGCACCCGCTCACAACCATGCACTCGGCCCTCCAGGCCGCGCTCGGCCACCCCTGAACCGGAAAATCAGAACATCAGAGGAGAGCGGACCTGTCGCGCCAGAGACCAGAAACCATCCCGGAGTTGATTCAAACTGGCATCCAGGCCCCTCAGGGAAGCACCCACTCCTCCGTGACCAGTTCCATCATCTCTAACTGGTTCACCTTCCCCCCCCCCGCCGGTTTCGACACGCGGACAATAGCGCGGACTTCCTCTTTCCGTTCCAAGATGAAACGACCGAACTGAAAGAGACTGAGAAGGTCCTCATCAAGGGGAGATCCCGCCGGAACAAACCCCCAGAGCTGCAGATCCGACCCGGGCAGGGTAATGAGATACCAGGAACGCTCCTGGTCTGCCCTGCTGTCGAAATGCGGTTCCTTGTGGAGAGAACAGCGCAGCATTACGTTTCGCTCCGCCACAGCCGTGGACACTTCGCTGATCGGCACTTCGGACCAGGCGGTTGAGGCGGCCCAGTCCATCCGGAGGCCCTCTTCCGATTTGACGAAGTAGGAACGGAAAGTGCTCTGATCTTCCCGCAATCCCTCCAGAACAAGATAACCGACATCCTTGGTATCCGCGATGCTCCATTGAAACTGCCGCGGATCCGTGGTCATGAACCCCGAGGCCCAACCGAGCCCGCGGGTGGCAATCTGCTTGAGGGCAAACTCCTCGCGACGGAAAACCGCATCGGGAACAGTCCCCTCGGCGGACTGGTTCAGCTTGTCGAGGATTTCGATCGAACCGACGAAGGAATCGTGCGGATTGTTCTCGAACCAGGCCCTCGGTCCCATCGGCTCAAACTTGCCTTCCTCTTCAGAGACGTTGAAGCTGAAGTTGAGCTGGTTTTCATAACCCGAATTCCATTTCTCCCCTCTGGTGAGAAGGAAGGCCGTGACGATGGCGAGCACGGGAATGAGAAGGGAGAAGACCCATAACAGGATCCGGGGCAAACCCCGCTGGCCACTCCTGTCACCACCCCAACGCTCCTCTACCGGCTTGCCCTCCTGCTGTGCTTCCTTGGCGGACTTCAGGCGAGCCAGCTGGTCCTTCAGGCCGATCGCACTCATCTCCTCGTTAGCGTGCATATCCCGCAGAATCTCCCGCTTCTTCAGGAAAAGCGTCTTGCGGGACTCGCTACGCCGCTTACGGCGTTTCCGGACGACCCTCATGCCTTCCGGCAGGCTCTTCGAGGAGTCATTCGAACTGGATGCGTTATCAGCCATGGGGATTGGGGGTGGGAGAAAACAGGATAATCTCTTTCAGGGCAAAGGCAATTCAGCTCCCGTCTCCCGTGCCCGCATCCGGTTTCGAGAGACTCTCCTCATCGCTTTCGGCAGGCACTATATGGCTAAAATCCTCCTCGTAACCATCCGCCAGCCAGTTCCCGGCCAACACCTCACCAACCTTCAGGAGGCGCCGATTGTCGGCTGTGCTCTCCCAGTAGAGCTTGAC
>DMYM01000126.1:1423-2809 GCA_003483645.1 Verrucomicrobiales bacterium | reverse complement strand
GCGCGATCAGCGCAACGCCAAGGTTGGCTCCATCCACATCAATGTCATCCGCCCCTTTCCCGAGGCCACAGTAATCGAAGCGCTGCGCGGCAAGAAGAACGTCATTGTCCTTGAGCGCACCGACGAGGGCATGGCCGGCGACAACCCGCTTGGACGCGACATCCGCACTGCACTCAACAAGGCCCTGGAGGCGCACAAGGCAGGGGTAGGGACTGTCCCGCCGCTTTCGCTTGAGGAAACTCCGCGCCTGTTTAACGGCTCCTATGGAATCGGTTCACGGGACTTCCGTCCCGAGCACACCCTCGGGGCCTACGAATTTGCAACCGGGGGACTCGCCCGCAGCGACGGGAGGGCCGCCGCCGATGGAGCCAGCTACTTTACAGTGGGAATAGATCATCCTTATGCGGTTATTTCCAAGGACACGCCCTCGCTGCTGCCGGCCGGTGCCATCGCAGTACGCTTCCACTCCATAGGTGGCTGGGGCATGATCACCACCGGCAAGAACATGGGCGAGATTGTCGGCTCATTCGGCCACGACATCTCCAAGGCCAATCCCGATTATGATGAGGAGGGTCGGCTGATGGAAAAGCTCTTCATCATGGCGAACCCCAAATACGGGTCGGAGAAAAAAGGTTCGCCCACAAACTACTATCTTACCGTTGCGCCCGAACGCATCCGTGTAAACTGCGAACTCAACCATGTCGACGTGGTGCTCTGCTGCGACCCGAAGGCCTTTACCCACACCAACCCTCTCGCCGGGGTCAATCGCGGCGGATGCCTTGTCTGGGAATCCTCCGACCCGCCGGAGACCGCCTGGGAGCGCATCCCCGCCCATTACCGCGAATTTGTTAAGGAAAATAATATCCGGATATTCATTCTGCCCGGTTTTGAGATCGCCAAGGCGGCGACCGACAGGCCGGACCTGCAACTGCGCATGCAGGGCAATTCCTTCCTCGGGGCATTCTTCCGTGTATCAACCTTTTTGCAGGATCACGGTATCGAAAAGGAGCAATACGAAAAAGGTATTCGCAAACAATACGAGAAGAAGTTCGGTCGCTTTGGTGAAGCGGTTGTTGAATCGAACATGACGGTGATGAAGGAGGGCTTCAACCGGGTCACTGAAATCAAATACGGGGAACTCGATGCACAGGATCGCTCCAGCATGCGCCTCGACCCACTCACGCCGATTGGTGAAAGCTACACGCTTTTGCCGACTGCAGGGCTTGAGGTGGACAATGTTTCCACCCATGAAGCTCCTGCGGAGCAGGCCGCCAAGGCGCCTGTCCAGCAACTCGGCAAATTCGATTCCGAGTTTCGTGCCGACAAAGGCTACCACCAGCCGGCGAGCGCGCTTGCCTCGGTCGGCGTGATGGCCGCAGGCACCGG
>DMYM01000126.1:0-1055 GCA_003483645.1 Verrucomicrobiales bacterium | reverse complement strand
CTCTATATCCCGGAGAACTGCACCCAGTGCATGGAGTGCATTACCGCCTGCCCCGACACTGCGCTGCCGAATACCGCACAGGATGTCGAGACCGTGCTCAAGACAGCAATTACCAACTATGTCTCCGACTCCGCGGCCCGCGAGGCGTTAATCGGCCACGTCCCCGCCATTGAGGAAGCAGCGCGTGCCAGGATGATCGAGACCACCGAGGCCAAGGAAAAACTGCCATTCAAGGAGATCATAAAGGAACAGATCGGCGCCCTCAACGGCGCCGTTACCGACGAGGCCAAGGCCCAGCTGGATGCCATCCTGGATGTCGTCCCGATCGCCTACAACAAGGTCCCAGCCATCTTCCGCAACATTGAGAAGAAGAACCCCGGCGGTGGTGGCATATTCTCAATTTTTGTCTCCGACCTCTGCAAGGGATGCGGTGAATGCGTTGAAGAATGCGGCGACCATGGCGCACTGGTCATGGTTCCGGACACCGAGGAACTCAACCAAACCCTGACAGGCGCCCAGATTTTCAGCCGCCTGTTGCCTGACACACCGCAAAAATACCTCGGCCTCTACAATGATGATGCCCCCGAGGATTCACGCCCGGCCGCGTTGCGCAATCACCTCATGGTGCGCCGCAATTACGAGGCACTGGTGTCAGGCGATGGTGCCTGCGCGGGTTGTGGGGAAAAGTCCATCCTGCGCGCAGCCGCCTCGATCACCGAGGCCTATATGCGCCCACTTTACCACAGCAAGGCTGACCGCCTCTACGAGAAAGCCGGGAAATTGCAGAAAAACGGCCTTGCCGCCCTCGAAAAAATGAAGGCTGCGGACGAGGAATCCTATCTGCTCTTCAAGCGCGCATTTGCCCATGTTGTCACAGGGCTCGGAGGCGAGAGCAACGAGGACACCGAGGAGCGGCTTGAGGCACACGGTGAGATTTCCGAGCAGGACGTGATTGAAGGTATGAGCGCAGTGATGAATCAGGATGCCTTTAACCATAAGCTTCTCCAGGCCACCGACGGGCGGCTTGCCAACGGCATGTCCACCATGTTCATGGG
>DMYM01000462.1:3641-5139 GCA_003483645.1 Verrucomicrobiales bacterium | reverse complement strand
CGAACCCTGCGCTATGGTTGCTCCCCCCAGTCCATGACACACCTCCTCTGCGCCCTGCTCCTCGTTTCCTCTCCGGCGCTCCTGGCCCGTCCCGCGGCAATCCCGGCCGAATCCGTCGTAGTCCTCTACAACAGCAGGGAAGCCGATTCGAAATCCCTGGCCCGGCACTATGCGAGGGTGCGCGCCATCCCCGAAGACAACCTCGTGGGTCTGCCCATGCCACCCGACGAGGAGATCTCCCGCGAGCAATTTGATGAAAAGATCCGCGATCCTCTGCGCAAACTCTTTGAAGCACGCGGGTGGTGGGAACAGACGGAGGGAGCGGACGGCCTGACCCAACCGATTTCCCTTAAACGCAGGATCCTCGTCACCATGCGTGGTGTCCCCTACAAGATCGCCCGCACACCCGAAACCATCCCCGCAAACCAGCTCGAAAAACGCCCGTTTGCCCCCGATCCCAAGGGCAACGAATCCTCGATCGATTCCGAGCTCAGCCTCCTGGGGGTGGAGAGCTACTCCATCGCGGGACAGATCAACAATCCCTACTTCCGCCAGGACGAGTCCGTCATGGACTTCTCCAACGCCAGCTTTCTCGTGGTGGGACGCATTGACGGACCGTCCCTCGCCATCTGCAAGCGCATGATCGACGACGCCCGGGCCGTGGAAGAGAGCGGTCTCTGGGGCATGGCCTACCTCGACCTCGCCCGGAAGGGAGAGGGCTACGAACTGGGAGACCAGTGGCTGGAAAAGATCGCCGGGATGAACAGGGAAGCCGGCATCCCCACGGTCATCGACCGGCACCCCGACACCTATGTCACCAACTACCCCATGAGCCACGCCGCCCTTTACTATGGCTGGTATTCCCACCACCGCAGCGGGCCACTCCTGAACGAGGAGTTCCGGTTCAAGCGCGGGGCGGTTGCCATCCACCTTCATTCCTACAGCGCATTCGAACTGCGACACCCGGCCCGGCGCTGGTGCGGACCGATTCTCGCGCATGGGGCCGCCGCCACGGTGGGCAATGTCTATGAGCCCTTCCTCGCCCTCACCCATCACTTTGATATCATCCATCAACGCCTTCTCCAGGGCTACACCATCGGCGAGGCCTCCCACATGGCCCTCCCCGCTCTCTCCTGGCAAGCCGTCCTCCTCGGCGATCCCCTCTACCGCCCCTTCCGGGAGGATCTCAAGGTGAACGTGAAGGACAGGGAAGACCGCGACTACAAGGCTCTTCGGCATGCCCAAAACGAATGGGGAGACGATCCAGAAAAGCTTGTTCCGAAGCTGCGCACCTATGCCAACAATACCAACAGTGGACCCGTCTTTGAGGCCCTCGGCCTGCTCGCCCGGGTAAACCAGCAGGAAGAGCAGGCCACCGCCTTCTTCACCAGTGCCAGCGACAAGTTTCAGAACAAGACCGACCAGTTGAGGCAGGACCTCCACATCATGGATGTCTACCGCGCTGCCGGGAACAAGGAGACCGCCATCCTCCTCCTGC
>DMYM01000462.1:0-3244 GCA_003483645.1 Verrucomicrobiales bacterium | reverse complement strand
TGGACCCTCCCTCCCCGCCTCCGGTCAAGGTGGAACCCAAAAAGCGGCGCCGGAACCGGTAGGGAAAGGCAGCAGGCCCCTCACTTCTTTCCCGCCACGCGCGCCCTGATCGGGGCGTATGGATCCCCGGGCCCCTTCGCGGGATCGACGTAGTGCACAAGATCGCGCATCGCGATCACGGTGCAGCCTTCCTTCCTGAGGTAGGCCATGTGCTTCCGGAAGTCCCCGGGATCGCAATTCACCCAGGGATGCTCCAGAGCCGGCACCCCGTGATAGCAGAGCACTGCAATCCTGCCGTCGCGGGCCTGCTCCACGGCCCAGACCAGGTCTTCGAATTTCCAGTCGGGACCGGCATAGCCGGTGGTCGGCACCAGGAGGGGATGATCAACCCGCGGATCATAGGCGGGACCCCGTGCACCCTTCCCGCCGTCCTTGAATTCCGGACCCACTCCCCGCCGTGCAAAGAGGTACTTCATTTCGGTCAGCACCTCGACACAGGCGGGACTGTGACCGAATCCCGGATAGCAGAAGGTCACCGGCCTCGGGATCTTGTACTGCGCACAACGCTTCTCGATATGAGAAAGTTCTCCCTTCATACGCTCAATCGAGAGCCGTGGCAGGTGGGGATGGGTCCTGGTGTGATTGCCGATCTCAAAACCCATTCCGTGCAATTCCGCGATCTCCTCCCAGGTGACGTAATGGTCCTTGTTCCGCAAAAACCCCAGCCCCTCCGTCACGTAGAAGGTCGCCCCGAAGCCGTGCTTCTTCACCTCCCCGGCCACGAAGGCCCGGTCTGACTTGTTACAGTCATCAAAGGTCAGGACCACCAGCTTGTCCGGGATCTTCCTGAGTTCCGCCGCAGACGCATTCTCCTCCGCGAAAGAGCAGGGCAGGGCCATGAGGGACAGGGCAGCGAAGCCAAACAGAAACCGTTTCATCCCCGTCTGCTCGCACCACCACCACTCCCTGTCAATCCCGCAGAGCCCGCACGTCACAAACCATCAGTCCGCTCACTCGAAATTTCCTGGATGTCTGCAGCTCCTGCCCGGCATGTGGCAGATCAGCTTTTCCCAAATAAGACCTAGAAAAATCGCATATCCGCACCAGGTTGCCAGCGACCGGATCCTGAAAAGCAGCCCCGGAACCCTCCGGAAATGACCTCCCAGGAAAGCCTCCTTGCTCTCAACCTCCTCCCGGGGCTGGGTCCCATCCGGCTCCGCCGTCTTCTCGACCGCTTCGGGGACGCGGAAGGTGTCCTGCGTGCCCCTGAAGCCCGGCTTACCGCCATCAACGGCATCGGTCCCGAGTCGGCCAGGGTCATTCACGCCTGGGAGGATCATGCCGATCTCCAGGGGGAACTGTCCTCCATCCGCTCACGGGGCCTCTCCCTGCTTACACCCGAACACGCGGCCTGGCCTGCCGCCTTCACCCATCTCCCGGACGCCCCCCTTCTCCTCTACGTGTGGGGCGAGGTGCAGGAACGCGACACCCGTGCCTTCGCGATCGTGGGATCACGCAAGACAACCCACTACGGGCGCAACTGCACCAGGAAGTTCTCGTTCCAACTCGCCCATGCGGGCTTCACCATCATCTCGGGACTGGCGCGCGGAATCGACACCGCGGCCCACGAGGGGGCTCTTGCAGCCGAGGGTCGAACCATCGCGGTGCTGGGTTCCGGACTGGGCCAGCTCTATCCTCCCGAGAACATGGCCCTGGCGGAACGAATCGCGGACGGCCATGGCGCGGTCATCTCGGAATTTCCCATCGACACCAGGCCCGACACCCACACCTTTCCGCAACGCAACCGCATCGTGGCTGGATGGTGTGAGGGACTGCTGGTGGTCGAGTGTCCCTCCCGCTCCGGCTCCCTCATCACCGCCAACCTGGCCGGAGACTACGGGAAGCATGTCTTTGCCATCCCCGGCGGGATCGACCGCCCCACTTCGGAAGGCTGCAACGAACTCATCCGCACCGGCGCCATCCTGGTCACGGACGGATCCCAGATCCTGGATGACCTCTCCCCGCTTCCTCTGGAAGCCCGGACTACCGCGCCCGTCCACGAACCCTTCGCCAACCCCGATCTGGCCCGCCTCAGCGAGGACGAGAGCCAGGTCTTCTCCCAGCTGACCGGGGAAGAGCGCAGTATGGACCAGATCATCGAGGGTTCGGGGCTGCCTGCTTCCACGGTCGCCGCCACCCTCCTCCGACTCGAAATGAGAAGCCTCGCCAAACAGCTCCCGGGCTCTTACTTCGTGAAATCGTCCTGAATTTCAAGGCTTGGGACAACCCGCCTGAAGGCGCCATTCATCTTCCGGGGCCCTCTCCCACGGGACCGTTCCACTACTTACCCTCCGGTCCGTAAAGAGGCCCTCAGGGAGACTCTTCCACCAGTTTGCTGCCCTCCGGTTTCGCGGTCACAAGACCAGTGAAGATAACTTTTTTCGGAACCCGTAGGGTTCCTGAAAGAGTATCTCCCGAAAAATTCCCCTTTCCAAAACCACCTTCCGCCGCGTATGTGGCATCCCCGGATGGCAAAAACCCTCATCATTGCGGAGAAACCCTCGGTCATGACCGACCTCTCGCGTGCCCTCGCCAGGAAGCTCGACAAGTTCGAGAAGAAAGGGAAATCGCTCGATGCGAAATACTTCGAAAACGAGCAGGCCATCATCACCTCCGCGGTCGGCCACCTCGTCGAACTCAAGATGCCCACCGGACCGAATGGCAGGAACCTGCCCTGGAAATTCGACGTCCTGCCCGCCATCCCCCGGACCTTCGAACTGCAGCCCATCGAGAAATCCGAGGGCCGCCTCCGGCATGTCCTCAAGCTGGCCCGGCGCAAGGATGTCGACCTGATCGTGAACGCCTGCGATGCCGGCCGGGAGGGGGAACTCATCTTCCAGTACATCCTCGACATCGGAGGCATCGATAAACCGATCAAGCGCCTCTGGATGCAATCCATGACCACCGGGGCGATCCAGCAGGCCTGGGACACTCTGCGCCGTGGAGAAGAAATGGACGATCTTGCCGATGCGGCCAAGTGTCGCTCCGAATCCGACTGGCTGGTGGGCCTCAATTCCACCCGGGCCCTCACCTGCTTCCGCTCACGCCACGGCGGCTTCAACATCACCGCGGCGGGCCGTGTGCAAACACCCACTCTGGCGATCCTGGCCAAGCGCGAAAAGGAAATCCAGGAATTCGTGCCCAGCGACTACGCCGAAGTGCACGCCGATTTTGCGGTCTCGGC
>DMYM01000171.1 GCA_003483645.1 Verrucomicrobiales bacterium | reverse complement strand
CGGAAGTTCTGGCCAAGATTTGCGGGGTGACGCCAGAGCTCGCGCTCCTTTCTGGCCCAGTCCGGATGCACGTAGGGTGCACGGCGGGGGAGCTTGACGTATGTCATGAAGCGGTCGGCATCATGCACGCCCTGGGAGTAATCAAATACCAGACGTTGGTAGAGAAGGTGTGCCTTCAGGGAATTGAAGGAGGGTCCGAGCTGGGAGACGAACTTCCAGGCGCGTTCCAGGTAAGCCTTGCGGACCTCCGGACTGGCAGCTGGATTGGCGTCGGCGCCCGGGCGCAGCTTGGCGAGGTAGGTGTGAACGTAATTTGCGTTGAGGAGGAGGTCCTTCCGCCCGCCACGCAGTTCATCGAGCTGGGCGATGGTGAGCGCGCGATGAATGTTGAACTCGCCGAACCCCCGGCTCTCCTTGCTTTTAAGATCCTCCAGGATGAGAGCGATCAGCCCGGGGAGATCGGGGTTGTCGGCGCGACTGAGGAGATCACGCCTCTGGGCTCCGGTGAGGGCATGTCCGCTGGTGAGCAGGGCGAAGAATTCATTCCGGGTGATATTTTGCAGGGTCTGGATGCCTCGGAGGGCATCAGCAAGGAATTTGTTCCATGAGAGTTCCTCCTGTTTGAGGACCGAGGGAAACTCCCGGGCCCTGGCCTTGCCTTCCTGCTGGTGGCTAAACTGCAGCTTCAGCTCGCGCCGGATATGTTCCAGCGAGTTCTTTGGATCGCGAGGATAATTGATGAGGGCTTCGCGGTTGAGAATGAGGTTGCGCAGGCTGGATTTCGGAAAGCGCTTGTGCCACTGGGTAAGGATGTCAGCGAGTTGCCTGTCCTGCCTGGTGTTCTGATAGTGGAGGGCATGGAAGTAGTAGTAGTCCTCGGTGCCCGGGATGAGTTGCTTGAGAGCTTCCCCGCGGTCGTCGGCAAGGGCAAATTTCTCGATGAAGCCGATCTCCTGCTGAGCGCAGATCCAAGGAATCAGGGCCGCCAGAGTGGCAGAGGCAAGCATGACAGGGTGGGTGAATCGGGATGCTTTGTTCATGAGCTGAATTCGGTTGTCTGGACGGGGTGTATGGTGTGCTTGCCCCGGTCAAGGAGGGTGACCACTAGGAAGCGGACACGATTCCAGCATTTTTCTTGGAATTTTTCACTCAGAAGAACACATGCCATGCCCCAATCGGGGAAAGGCCACCGGTGCGGGAGCGCGGGGGGAGGGCAGCGGGAATCAAATATCCGGCGATTACGCTCCCGGGTAGTGAAACTGGTCGAAAATCCCGGTTCTCCTGAGGAGCGGGTGCCAGCAACGGCTCAGCACCATGGAAGCGGCGGTAGGCAGGGTAATGCAGAGGGTGATGAGGAAGGGTTCGCTCATCCAGTCGGCCTGCGCGCTCCCTTCGGCGACCGCGAGCAGGAGGAAGCCCGGGATGGTAGTGAGGAGTAAACCGGGAAGGTTGAGCAATACCCAGGGAACAGTCGCGGTCCACCACAGCGGGGAGCCATTGGTTTCCAGGATCAGGACGGTGATCGCGGTGAGGGTCCGCCAGAAATTGAGATTCAAAAGAAAGTGGGAGATCGGGGGCATGCAGGGAATGAGACCCCCGTCCTTCCCGGGGTATTCATTCCAATCCGGCGAGATTGAGGAGGAAGGCGTGCTCAAGGGCGGTATCGCGGTAGCGACCAAAGCGACCGGAGGCTCCCCCGTGCCCGGAGGTCATATCGGTCTTGAGGAGGATTGGATTGCTGCCGGTTGAGCGGTGGCGGAGGCGGGCAGTCCACTTGGCCGGTTCCCAGTACTGGACCTGGGAGTCGTGCAGGCCGGCCAGGATGAGAAGGGCGGGATAGTCCACCGAGGCGACATTGTCGTAGGGGGAGTAGGAGAGCATGTAGTGGTAGGCCTCCTCGTCGGCTGGATTGCCCCATTCGTCATATTCAAAGGTCGTGAGCGGGATGGAATCGTCGAGCATGGTGGTCACCACGTCGACGAAGGGGACATCGGCAATGAGTCCGCGAAAGAGGTTGGGCCGCATGTTGGCCACCGCTCCGATCAGGAGTCCCCCCGCGCTACCTCCCCCCGCAAAGATTCGTTCGGGATCGGCGTATCTTTTTTTAACGAGGTATTCGGCGCAGTCGATGAAGTCGGTGAAGGTGTTCTTTTTCTTCATGAGCTTGCCGTCTTCGTACCAGTGACGTCCATGCTCCTGGCCGCCACGGACGTGGGCGATGGCGTAGACGAATCCCCGGTCGATCAGGCTCAGCATCGTGCTGCGAAAGCCAGCCGACATGCTGGATCCGTAGGAGCCGTAACCGTAGAGATAGAGCGGGGCCGATCCGTCTCGCTTCACACGCTTGTGATAAACAAGGGAGATGGGGACTTTCGTTCCGTCCCTTGCGGGGGCGTCAAGTCGCTCGGTGCGGTAGTCGTTCCTGTCAAATCCACCCAGAACCTTCTCTTCCTTGAGGAGGGTCTTTCTCCTCGTGCTCATGTTGTAATCGAAGACGCTGCCGGGAGTCCTCATCGATTCGAAGTTGAAGCGGAGGGTCCCGGTGTTCATTTCGGCGTTTACGCCGAGCGATGCCGAGTAGGCCGGTTCGTCGAAGTCAATCTCGTGCCATTCCCCCTGCGCGGCGCGGATACGGATGCGGTTGAGGGCATTGCGTCGTTCCACCACCACGAGATAATCCCGAAACACCTCCACGCTGCTCAGATAGACATCTTCACGGGCGGGAATCATCTCCTTCCAGTTCTTCTCGGCAGTTTTTCCGACCGGGGTGATCATGAGGCGGAAGTTGGGGGCCTCCTTGTTGGTGCGCACGAGGAACTGGTCACCCCAGTGGTCGATGCTGTGCTCAAGGTTGCGGCGGCGGGGACTGAATACCCGCGGTTCCAGATCGGGTTGGTCGGCGTCGATGAGGAGGAATTCGTCCGAGAGGGTCTGGCTGCACCCGATGACGATGAAGCGTTCGGACTTGGTCTTGTAGAGGTAGCAGCGATAGGTCTCGTCCTTTTCCTCGAATACCAGTTCATCGTCCTGTGCGGGCGTGCCGAGGATGTGGCGGTAGACCTGGTAGGAGCGGAGGGTTTCCGGATCCTGGCGGGTGTAGAAAATGGTCTTGTTGTCATTGGCCCAGGCGTGGTTGCCGGTGACCTCCTCCAGTTTGTCAGGAAGGATCTCGCCGGTTTCGAGGTCCTTGAACTGGAGAGTGTAGATCCGGCGGCCCTGGATGTCGGTTGAGAAGGCCACGATCTTTTCATTGGAGCTTCTTTCCCCTGTGCGGAGACTGAAGAACTTGTGGCCCATGGACATGGCCGGGATATCGAACATGATCTCTTCCTTCTCCGTGCCGGCTTTCCGCCGACAACTGAGAGGGTAGGAGTCACCCTTGCGGTAGCGTTGGTAGTACTCGTAGTTCTTTTCGCGGTAAGGAACGGTGGAGTCGTCCTGCACGATGCGTCCCACGATTTCTTCGAAGAGGGTCTTCTGCAATACCTCGGTCTCCTTCAGGACGGTTCTTGTATAGGCGTTTTCGGCCTCAAGATAGGAGATGACCGCTGGATCGTCCCTCTCCTTCAACCAGTAATAGGGATCGTCGCGGGTGTGCCCGTGCGGTGCGCCGATCTTGTGGGAAATGCGCTTGGCACGGGGTGGTTTGAGATCAGCCATGAGAAGGCAAGGAGCGAGCGAGACGAGGATAAGGAGCAATCGACCGGCAGAGTTCATGGTTAAACCCTACTGCCATGGTCAAGGGGGGATCGGAGGCTTGTTCCCGGGCGGGGGGCGCGCTAAGGGGAGGGCCGACAATTACGATCTGAACCGATGCCGAATCCCTGGACTGGAAAAGGAAATCCCTATACGCGGGAAGAAGTGATCGAACGGCTGCAGGACAGCCTGGGCCGTGGGGAGCCCATCATCGCGGCGGGGGCTGGGACGGGAATCAGCGCCAAGTTTATCGAAAAGGGCGGGGCCGACCTCATTATCATCTATAATTCCGGGCGCTTCCGCATGGCGGGGCACGGTTCAACCGCGGGCCTCATGGCCTATGGCGATGCCAATGCGGTGGCGATGGAGATTGGAGAGTTTGAAGTCCTTCCCGTGGTGGAGGAGATTCCGGTTATCTGTGGCGTGCACGGGAGCGATCCGCGGCGGCGCATGTGGCACTTTCTCGGGCAGGTCAAGGACATGGGTTTCAGTGGAGTAAACAATTTTCCCACCCACTCCATTGTGGATGGAAAGTTCCGGCAGATTCTGGAGGAGACCGGCATGAGTGTGCAGAAGGAGGTTGATATGGTCGGGCTGGCACGCCGCATGGACCTCTTCTCCATCGTTTACGTCGGATCGCCGGAGGAGGCCCGGGAGATGGC
>DMYM01000242.1 GCA_003483645.1 Verrucomicrobiales bacterium | reverse complement strand
TCATTGGTCGATCGCAGGGGGTCAAAATCAAAACTGATGCGCTTCTCCGAGGTATTCGGAAAATGCACACTCACCGCCATCTCGGGAGTTCCCGTCCGCGACCACCCGGCGAGGAACACCTCATGATCGGAATCAATCGGGTCGTCCAGTTCCACCAGCGTCATGTCCGAGGCGCTGTAGGTCGCACGCACTGCGGCTCCACTGTTGAAGTTGTTGATAGGACCGTTGCCGTCCCCTCCGTTTTGGCCGCTGCCTGGTGTCCGGCAGGAGGCATTTTCATGGTTCCAGTACACCACCATGCTGGCCGCATTGGACGAACGCACTCCGCAATGATCCGCCGTCATGAAATACGGGGTCCCGTCGTTGCGTGCATTGTTGACCGCACTGCCTGAACAGGTGTCCTCTCCGTTCAGGGTGTAAACTCCCGCCGCCTTGATCTGGTCACGATACTGGTCGAGAGCCGGACCCACACCGGATTCGGTGGCTGAGCACACCACGTCAATATGGCAGTTTCCCTCCGGGGCCGAATTGCCGATCTTCCAGTAGCCGGCCGCAAAACTCAAGGGGCGGAAGCCCCGGTTTATGGAGGCCAACTGCAGCTGCACCTGGGATCGTTCCTCCTGCGTCACCTCAAGCAGGAGCTCCAGTTCCGCGCCCGCCACCACCGGGGTCCAGAGTTCGCCGTGTGCGTCATTGTCGGCGGCAGTAAACGGGCGAACCTGCAACTCGTCCCCGACCCGCAGTTCCAGCCGCGCGCTCCGCGGCAGCAGGAAGCGCGAAAAGCCCAGATTCAGATTACGCGCCCCCGGGGCCTCGATCCGGAACACCCATCGCGCCCGTCCCCCCCGCGACTCCCACCGACCGTGCGACGAGGGCGTGATCTTCACGGGCAGCGCCTCCGCAAACCGGAGGGGCGCTCCCTTTCGCGGCGGGTGGGCGACAAGGAGTTCTTCAGCCGAAAATGGAGGAAGCTCCAGCGTCCCAACCGGCGCAGAACGGTTCTGGTCTCCCGGCGCGACAACAGGAGTAACAGGACTCACATCCCTGCCCCCGAAGGCAACCACGGTCTCGCCGAACTTCACCTCCCGGTGCTCCGGAAAAATGGAAGAGGACGGCTCCAGGACGCGGAAGAGCAGCGCAGTGGAAACGAAAAGAATAAACAGGCTGCCTGACCAAACAAAAAATCGTCTTTTCATCGGGTGTTGCAAGAGTGCCACCGCCTTCCTGAGACAAAAGCGAAACTTTCTGAGAATGCGAATCAGATGCCATCATTCGGCTTGCCAAAGGCGACTCCCGACCAGCGTAATCATTCCATGATTCGTCGCCTGCCCGCCCTCGTATTAGGCTTCTCGCTGCTGCTCCGCGGACTCCTCGCCGCCCTTGCCGCCCCGGAGAGCCCGAATGTGGTGTTCTTTCTCATAGACGATTTGGGTTATATGGATATTGGGGCCTACAATCCGGACTCCTTCTACGAGACTCCCAATTGCGACCGCATTGCCGCCGCAGGATGCCGTTTCACCAGCGGTTACGCCGCCAATCCAGTCTGTTCACCCACCCGCTACTCCATCATGACGGGCCGTCATCCTTCCCGCCCGGACGCCACCAATTTCTTCTCCGGTCGTCGCGGGGGTCGCTTCAGGCCGGCACCCCTCCACGACCGTATGGATCTTGAAGAAGACACGCTTGCGGAGGCCTTCAGGGAGGCGGGCTACGCCACCTGCTTCGCCGGGAAGTGGCATCTCGGACCGACCCCGGAATTCTGGCCCACCAAACAGGGTTTTGATGTCAACCTCGGTGGTCATCGCGGGGGGATGCCGCGCAGTTTCTTCTCGCCCTACCACAATCCCCGCCTCCCGGACGGCCCCAGGGGCGAACACCTCCCGGAACGACTTGCCGGGGACTCCGTCAAGTTCATCGCAACAAACAAGGACCACCCCTTCCTGCTCTACCTCTCCTTCTATTCCGTGCACACGCCCCTTCAGGGCAAACCTGACCTGGTGGCCAGGTACCGGAAGAAGGCCGCCAGGCTTCCGGCTCCCGGGAAACAACCCGAGTTCGGTCCCGAGGAACAGGTCTGGCAACCCGGGGGCACAAAGGCCCCACCCCGCAAGGTGCGCATCCGTCAACGCCACGCTGTTTATGCCGCCATGATGGAATCCATGGACACTGCAGTCGGCCGGGTCCTGGATGCCCTCGACCAGCACAAGCTCACAGGGAATACCATCGTGATCTTCATGTCCGACAATGGCGGACTCTCCACCTCGGAGGGCAGCCCTACCTCCAACCTGCCCCTGCGGGGCGGCAAGGGCTGGCTCTATGAAGGTGGCATCCGCGAACCGTACATGATCGCGGCTCCCGGCCTCACCAGTCCCGGTTCCGTCTGCCACCACCCGGTCATCTCCACCGACTTCTATCCCACCCTCCTTGAACTTGCCGGACTCCCCGCCAGACCCGGACAGCATCTCGACGGCCAGTCTCTCGTTTCCCTCCTGAAGGATCCGGATACCACCCTCCCCCGCAAGTCGCTCCACTGGCACTACCCGCACTATTCAAACCAGGGGGGCTTTCCCGGCGGAGCCATTCGCCAGGGTGACTACAAGCTCATCGAACGCCTCGAGGACGGCCGCGTCCACCTCTACAACCTGAAGAAGGATATCGGTGAGAAGACCGATCTTGCCGGAAAGGAGCCGGAACGCATCAAATCCATGCGACGCGACCTTCACGCCTGGTACAGGAAAGTTGATGCCAAGTTCCTCCGACCAAAGCAACCGGGTGGCCCGATGCCCTGGAAGCCCTGAGACCGCCACCTGAGAACCGCATGCCGAAGCCCGGAGCCTTGCAACCCTGGAACCCCCGCTATCCCAGATCCATCACCAGCACCTTGTCCCACCAGTTCTTGAAGGTCTCCACGAACTCCCTGTGGTGTGGGTCCTCACCCTGGTAGTCGTTATGATCCTCGAGGGTCGCGAACTTGAAGGAGAGTCCGTAATCCCACGAGTGATCAGTCACCGGACGTTCCTCGGTCGAGGCCGGACTCCCCCAGCGCCCGCTCTCCAGAGGGGCCGACTCCGTGAGCCTGCTCATCCCGGCCTCGAACTCCGCCACGTCGTCGTCGTTCTTCCGTTCCTCCTTCAGCCAAAAGTAGACATGGTGTTCCATGGCTGGAGAGGTAGTCGGAAGGTCCCCGGCCCGGAAGCCAAAAAAGTCAACGCAGGGCCTTCACCATCTTCCAGTGCGGGATGGTCACCTCCATAAACTCTTCCCCCACCTTCCTGAAGCCCAGCCTCTCGTAGAAGCCCACCGCGGCATCGCGCGCATTGAGCTCGATCCGATCCACTTCATCCGTGATCAGGATCTTCTCCACTCCTCCCAGTAATCTGCGCCCTACCCCCGCTCCCTGCTGTTCCGGCTCCACCGCCATCTGGCGTAGTTTGACTGCCCCGTTCCCCAGTGGCCGGATGACCACGCAGGCGACGATTCCGTTGTCCACTTTCATCGCAAAGTGCCGCTCCCGGGACTCCCACGCTTCCTCTTCCGCCGTCCACTCCAACCCCAGCGGATCCCGCAGGATCCGCTTCCGCAAAACCAGCATTTCCCCGTAAGTCTCCGACCCGAATTCAGCTTCCTCTACTAGCACCGCCCGAACTCCAAATCTGCAATCTGTTTACTGTCCGCTGCCCACGTCCGCCCGCCAGCCCACCGGCTGGGCCCGGAAGACCTGACAGCTGCAGCTATCTTTT
>DMYM01000485.1 GCA_003483645.1 Verrucomicrobiales bacterium | reverse complement strand
GCAGGAAGGCACCTACCCGCTCCCGGAAGCGCAGCTCGACCGCTTCATGTTCATGATCAGGGTGGATTATCCTGACGAGGAGGAGGAATTCCAGATCCTGAAAACCTACACCGGGAACGAAGGGGGGCGTCCCGACCCGGTGCTGGGTGCGGAGGAGATCCTTGAGATGCAGCGCGCCGTGCGCAACATGCCGGTGGCCGATCACATCCTGCGCTACGCGGAGAAACTGGTGCGCGTCACGCGACCGGATTCCGACGAGGCGCTTGAGTTCTGTTCCAAGTGGCTCACGTGGGGCGCGGGACCGCGCGCAGGGCTGAACCTCGTGCTCGCCGCCAAGGCCAACGCTCTTCTCAACGGCCAGAGTCATGTGAGCTGTGAAGATGTCGCGGCAGTTGCTCCGCCCATATTCCGGCATCGCATCATTCCGAATTTCAGCGCTCAGAGTGAAGGGCTGACGGCGGACGACATCACGACGAAGATCCTTGAGTCCGTTCCGAAGGACAGGAAGCTGGATTAGTGGATCGTGGATGTGGTGCGTGCATGGCGCACCGGTGGACATTCCGTTAACAACCTCTCCAAGTGGACGCTGAAACCCGCAAGCTCCTGGATCCCCGCGCCATTGCCCGGGCCGAAGCCCTCGGCATGAACGCGCGCTTCATCGTGGAGGGCTACATGGCGGGGGAACACAAATCACCCTACCGGGGGTTCGCCATCGAATTCGCCCAGCATCGCGAGTACTCGCCTGGGGACGATGTGCGGCACCTGGACTGGAAAGTCCAGGCCAAGACCGAGCGCTATTTCATCAAGCAGTATGAGCAGGAGACCAATTTCGTGGCCCATCTCCTCCTGGATGGCAGCGAGAGCATGAAGTATGCTTCTGCTGAAATCAGCAAGCTGGAGTATGGCAAGATGATGGCGGCCTGCCTGGCCTACCTCATCCTCCACCAGCGGGACGCGGTGGCCCTGGGGATCTTCGACGAGGAGGTCCGGGAGTATCTCCCGCGCAGTGACAACCGGGACAACCTCTTCAAGATCATGGACCGGCTGGCTGGGTTCGATCCGGTGGGGGGAACGAAGATCGCCCCGGTTCTCCATGAAATTTCCAACCAGGTGCGCCGCAAGGGGATCGTGATCGTGATCAGCGACTTCTTCGATGACGAGGAGGAGGTTCTCGAGGGAATCCAGCATCTCCGTTTCAACGGACACGAAGTGATCGTGATGCAGGTCCTGGATCCCTGCGAAATCGACTTCCCCTTCACCGGGATGGTGGAATTCGACGGACTGGAGGATATTCCTCTCATCCGGACGCGGCCCAGCCAGATCAGGAAGAGCTACCACCGCGCATTCGAAGCGTTCCAGGAGCGCCTGCGCGCGGCCTGTGAGCGTCACAAATGTCACTTCGTGAGTCTGCGAACGGACCAATCTCTCGACGAAGCCCTCGCCAACTACCTCGCCTTCAGGAAGAGCACCGCCGGTTGACCACGATGAACTTTCTGAACCAGGTATTGTTGTGGGGGATCGCGGCGGTCTCGGTGCCCATCATCATCCATTTTCTCAACCGGCGGCGCTTCCGGCGGGTGCCTTGGGCTGCCATGCGCTTCCTCAAGGTCAGCGTGGAGCAGAACCAGCGGCGCATGAAACTGGAGGACTGGATTCTGCTCTTCCTGCGTTGTGCCCTGGTTGCCCTCCTGGCTCTCCTGATGGCGCGGCCGGTGATGGAGGGTTTGTCCGGGATGCCGGGTTCCAAGATCGCGGCCGCCATCGTGCTGGACAACTCGGCCAGCATGGGATCGCGCGAAGGAGAGGGCACCCGTCTCACCCTCGCACGTGAGGCTGCTCATGCCATCCTCGATCGTCTGCCGGGAGGATCCCCGGTGGTGATCTCGGGGGCCTTTCATCCCAACGAAGCAAGTAACGACCACGACCTGGTCTCGTCGCGCATCGACGAGGTTGCGCAGACCGATCGCCATGCGGACCTCCTCCTTGCCCTTGAGGAGGCTGTGCGCTCGCTCAAGGGACAGACTGCCGCGGAAAAGGAACTTTACCTCATTACCGACGGGCATGCGGAGGAGTGGGACGCCTTCACCGCCCTGGAGGCCCGCCTGCGCGATATCTCCGCCGGAACCAGGATTCACCTCGTGATGGTGGGAACGCCGGCTCCTGCCAATCTGGGGATCAGCCGTCTCACGCCGGCGGCCGCACTTCCCGCCGTGAATGAACCCTTCCGGATCGACGTGGACATCACCAACTACGGCTCCTCTCCGGCGCTCAATGTCCCGGTGAAACTCCTGGTGGACGGACAACCAGCGGGCGAGCCGTGGATGATTGACGAACTGAAGCCCGGGGGCAGTGAGAGCGCGACGCTGTATGCCATCCTGCCCAGTGCCAGCTATCACCGGGTGACGGTGGCCCTGGAGGATGACGGCGTTCCCTTCGATGACCGGCGCACGGTGGTCATGCAGGCCATGGACGATGTGCGCGTGTTGCTGGTCGATGGCGATCCCGGGGCGGAAGATCGTGAATCGGAAACCTTCTTCCTTCGTCACGCGCTGGTCCCGGTCCCGGAAGAGATGCGGGCCGCTTATCCGGTGAAGCCGTCCGTTGTTTCGGTGTCGGATCTGGCCGGGGAGGCGCTGGATCGCTACCACGCAATCGTTCTCGCCAACGTTGCCGACGTGCCCCTGCCCTTCGCTGACCGCCTTGCGCGCTACGTGGAAGCAGGTGGCGGATTGATGGTGTTTCCTGGCGGGAACCTCCGACCGGAATCCTACAACACACTGCTTCACGGCAAGCACCAGCTTCTCCCCGTTTCCTTTGTTGCCCGCGATGGGAACGCCGCGTCCCGGCCCCGCATCATGGTGCCGACCGAGACCAATCCCCTCGGTCTTGACGGGGATCTCCTCGCCCGCGTGAAGTTTCGCCAGGTGCTGGGCCTGGAACCCGGGGACCGGGACCATCGCCTGGCTCTGCGCTACGATGACGGGCAACCCGCCCTGGTGGAGAGCGAGCATGGGCTGGGCAAGGTCTTCGTCTTTTCCAGCACGGCCGACCTGGACTGGAACGACTTTGCGATCCGTCCGGCCTTCGTGCCCTTCATCAACCGGCTCCTCGGGGGCATCGTGCAGAACCGCGAGAGCAACCTGAACGTCGAAGCCGGGGAGGCCCTGCGGCATCGCCTCGATGCGGACCTCGCGGGCAGGGAGGCCACGGTTTACGAAGTCGGAGAT
>DMYM01000031.1:5430-9836 GCA_003483645.1 Verrucomicrobiales bacterium | reverse complement strand
CACTATCAATTCGTCACCTTCCGGGAGCTCCAGACGCGATGCCAGTTCGCACACCTCCAACCGGTCTTCATAGACCGGGATGACCACCGAGATCCGCATCTCCAGCAACGCTACGATTGATCCCACCACGGCCGAAGCAATTATTCTCCTGATTTCAGGTCCGGGCAGGTATATAGAAAACAGAATGAGCAAGCATCGAGCCATCCTGTCCGAACTCCGCGAGAATTACTCCAGAGGCGGTCTGACCGAAGAGGATGCCGACCTCGACCCCTTCCTCCAGTTTGACAAATGGCTGGACGAGGCGGTGAACGCCGAAGTCGTCGAACCCAACGCAATGGCCCTGGCCACTGCCGACGCCGACGGCCAACCCTCCGCCCGCATCGTCCTCCTCAAGGGTCTTGACGAGGGTGGTTTCTGCTTTTTCACCAACTACGGATCCCGTAAGGCCCGGGACCTGGAAGCCAATCCGCGGGCTTCGCTCGTCATCCACTGGCGGGAACTCGAGCGACAGGTCATCGTCCGTGGAACGGTGAGCAGGACGAGCGAACATGAATCCAGAGACTACTTTGATGACAGGCCACACGGAGCCAAAATCGGCGCCTGGGTTTCAGAGAACCAGACCTCCATGATTCCCAATCGGGCCCACCTCCAGCAACGCGAGGCGGAGTTGCTGGCCAAGTGGCCCGAGGGCACGGAAGTCCCCCTCCCTCCCTTCTGGGGCGGTTACCGGGTCAACCCTGCTTTCATTGAGTTCTGGCAGGGCCGCCCCAACAGGCTCCATGACCGGCTGTCCTACACCCGGGAGGGTGACGGGTGGAAGATGACACGGCTCAGCCCGTGAGGTTCCCACTCCTCAAACGTCGCTCGCGCACTTTCTCCTGTTGCAGGAATACCGGCAGGAGATTCTCGCGAATGAAATCAAAGGCTCCCTGCAGCCCCTCACTCCTGTAGATCCGTCCGATGCCGGCCTCCACCAGGGTCGGATTACCGGTCGCTCGCAGGAAGTCATTGGAGGTGAACCGGATGAACTTGTCTCCATCAAGCTCTTCATCCTCCTTCAGGATCCACTTCCGCACAAAAAGCGCAAGGACTGCATCACCTGCCCTGGCTTCTTCACGCTCCCGGGTCAACTGTTCTTCGTTGTGCTTCATTGAGAGGAGCTAGGTCGACTCGATGCGGAGTTTCTTTTCAAGTCGCTCCCGCATATCCCGCTCCGATTCCGGATCCCAGTAACCGCTATCCAGTTCGATGAAGATCCCCGAATAGGGAAGAGCCGTACTGGTCTTGAACACGAGAACTGTGAATTTGTTGGCGCTATCCTCAAGCAGGAGAGAGAGTGATCGGAATTCCATTTCCCGCGCCGGATAACCGCGCAAGGAACCTTCGATCCTGCGTCGGTACTGTTCGATCCCGGGCGCGCGATCGTTTGGTATCTCTGCCAGCTCACGTGCCAGATAAATCCTCGGACTCACGTTCTGCACACGTTCCAATTCATCAAGCACCTCCTGCAGAACCACCGAAATTTCATCATCGATAAAGATAGTGCGCACCCCGGGGCGGCTGTGGAGAGGAAAGGCTGCATCCCCGATCACGATCCAGTTCCGATAGCCAAGAGCTTGCAGTTCCTGCTTGATTACCCTCGTCCATGAGCGCGACCGCCGGGGCTCCTTGTATGCTCTCCCGCGACCCGAACAGCCACTGAATACCGGCCCCAGGGCAAAGGCCAGCAGAAGGCAAAGGCATAGGTGCTTGTTCCTCACGGGAAGGGAAGTCTAATTACTCGTTCGCCTCTGTCAACGGGAGTGCAATCCATTCCTGCGGGTCTCCTCTTTCTGCATCTGCACAAACTCTGCACCAACCTCAACCACCGGATCGCACTCACTCCTGCTCAGCGAGGTATGGGCCACCAAAACCCGCCTATTGAGATGGTTTCCGGTTCAGGCCGGTCCATTGCTCCGCGATCCGCATGGGGATGATCAATTTGTGCGACCCCCCAGGCACACAAACCTTCTGGAAACCTCCCTTGGAGGAGGAGTCATTAATACAGCTTGGCTGGACAGAGTGATTTATTGAGAGCAATCCCTATCTTGCCTCAATTTCTTCACGGAGGACGGCAACATCGATTTTGCCCAGGTCTGTCCGGGGCAACCGCTCAACCACGCGTGCCGGCTCCAGCCGGGCAAATCCCGGCATCCTCTGGTTGAGCATCCGGATGAACTGCGCCGCTTCGCCACTCCCCTGTTCAACGACGGGCAGGAGGCGCCAGCCCCGGCGGTCGTCGGGCAAAGGAAGAACATGCACCTCGCCCTTTTCGAGAAGCACACGTAGTTCCCCTTCCAAGGCCTGCACGTCAACCAATTCTCCCAGAATCTTAACCCGGCGATCCGCCCGGCCGTGCATGGTGAGTTCTGTTCCTCTCAACTCCACCAGATCGCTGCTCGCAAACCAGCCATCTCCGTCCTTCTCCTCGTTGCGACACATCTGACCGTTCTCCCACCGGAGATAACACTCGAAAAGGGCCTTCCCGCGCAACTGGAGGCATCCATTCTCCCCCACCCGGCACTCCCAGCCCAGCAGGATTGAAAGTGGCGCCACTCGAAAGTCCTGACTGAGGTTCCCCGGCAAATCGGTAGCCACCTGAGAGGCTGCCTCCGTCATTCCGTAGCTTTGCAGGAGGGGCCACCCAAGGTCACGAGCCGCCTGCCCCTCCCTTTCATCCATGCCGCTTCCACCCACTACCACCGCCCGCAGCGAGGACGGGGCTTTCAGTTCGCAGGCAACCAGGTCGTGCACCTGGGTGGGCACCAGCGAAGTAAGAGTGCACTCGTGTTTCTCCAGTTCCTCCGCGAATCGCGGGGCATGCCAACTGCCAGGGAACCGGCGCAGCGCACACCCGGCGATATAACCCCGGGCCGCCATCCCAAATCCGCCCACGTGATATAGCGGAAGGGGCACCAGGAGGCGATCATCGGAGGTGACCTGGAGATGGCGATTCACAGCCTCGGCCGAGGACAGGAGGGCCGCGCGGCGGAAGAGCACCCACTTGGGCAATCCACAGGAACCGGAGGTGGCAAAGATAACCGCCTCTTCCCCTGCCAGTTTCCTGCCCAGTTCAACCCCCTCCTGCTCGAGATGGGGCGGAGCCAGAACCCGGCAGTCATCGGACTCCCAGAAGGCGGATTCTCTCAAGTCAGACGCTTCCATGGCAACTTCTCCAACAGGTCATCAAAGCCCAATCCCGTCCCGCCGGGCGAAGCAAAGCGGGGTTTCGCCGGCCCGAGTCGCTCGGAAAACTCGTTAGGCTCGAAGAGCTCGTGTGTCTGCAGTCCACAGATGTCCAGCGTTGATCCGCTGGATACCAGCTGTCCAGCCCGCCAGGCCGCAAAGCACTGCCCCAGCGGATGATCCATGTTACTGGTGAATACCAGCCTCTTGCTTTCCCAGGGACCCGTCGCGACATCACCCCGTGCCGGTTTGAGCACCAGGACGTCTGCACGGGGAGCCGGCCAGCGAACACTGCGGTCGAGAGCCAGTTGGAGTCGGGCAACGCGCCGGATCTCATCCCAATCCTCTTCCTTCCAGGGACAGGGGTCTTCCAGGAAATCGATCCGCTTCCTTACCTGATCCGTCATGCCCTGGACGAATTCGAGAGTCTCATCCCTGGTGAGGACTTCATTGAAGTCAATCCGCCACATCAAATGCGGCCAGTGGCGCGATAACCCGTCGATCCGTTCAGCCAGTTCCGGAAAGTCGCGGCGACCCTTCACTTTAATCACCGAAAATCCCCTGCCAACCGCCTTCGTCACCGTCTCCACGGTGCACTCAGGAAGTGTTGCATGACTTTCCGGAATATCCTGCTCCACCTCATCGAGCATCGACTCCCCCCTGCGGCGCCAGCGGGCGTCGGAGGTCGACATGCTCACGGCCCCCTTCGCCAGCCCTGACACCACAGCATCACTACGCAATTCGCCGAGAAGATCTTCCAGGCCCGGGTCTCCCAGTTCAGGCCAGGGGTGAAGGCATCCAAAACCTTCACCAATGCGGATGAGAGCCCCTTCAAACTCCGTCCGCCCCGACACCGCATTGAGCTCCGCCCTGCTCTTCAGGGCGTAGCGCCACACGTAGATCGGCTCCCGCACGTGGGAGAATCTAGCCTCTCACCTGAAATTCGCACCGCTAAATCGCAGCCGCCACGGTGAAGAGAACTGCAAAGAGCACAAGTTGCAGGGCCGCGCCTGCGAGGAAACGATTGTAGTGCCGTCCGGGAAGCGAGGACTTTACCCCGCGTATGCAGGTCACTCCCACCACGAACCATGGAAAGCTGAGCAAAAAGAACCAACCTGCCCCATAATAACGCCCGCAGAGACTGAGGATCATGGCCAGGATGACAAATCCACCGGCCATTT
>DMYM01000031.1:605-5034 GCA_003483645.1 Verrucomicrobiales bacterium | reverse complement strand
CAAGTCGCGCAGATTGTTGATGGCGATGAGGACCGCACTGAGCAATCCCACCTGCAGGCCCACCACGCCCGCAGGCCAGAGCCATTCTCCAGTCTGGACATAAAAGGTTCCACCCACTGCCACCAACCCGAAAAAAAGGATCACAAAGAGTTCACCCAACCCGAGGTAGGCCAGTGGAACCGGACCACCGGTATAGCCGTAGGCCAGGTAGAGGGACGGCAATCCGATCGCAATAATGACCCAGCCGCGGGACTGAATGAGGGGCAGAGAGGCCAGGCAGGCCAAAAACAGAAAAAACAACGCCCCGCCATAGACTGTCCGCCGGGACAGCAGCCCCCCGACAGTTGCCCGCTGCGGGCCCAGACGTTCCTGGGTATCCGCTCCCTTCTCGTGATCAATGGCATCGTTGAAAAAATTCGTCGCAATCTGGATGCAGAGGGCGCCAAGCAGGGTGAAGAGGGCAAGGAACCCGTCTAGCTCCCCCGTGGATTTCCAGGCCAGGACGCACCCCACCCATACCGGAACAATGGCGGCCGGCAGGGTCCTGGGACGGGCAGCGAGGAAATAGCTCTTCAGCATGTCTTCCAGTTATGGAAAGCGGGGGAACTTCCTGAAATCTGGCGGACGCTTCTCCAGGAAGGCTTCCTTCCCTTCCTTCGCTTCCTCGGTGAGGTAATAGAGCAGAGTGGCATTGCCTGCGAAGTCGAGCAGTCCCATCTGACCGTCGCAATCCGCGTTGAGAGCCGCCTTGAGACAGCGCAGCGCCAGGGGCGAGTGCTGCAGGATCTCGCGGCACCATTGCACGGTGGTCTCCTCCAGGTCCGCAAGCGCTACAACCTCGTTCACGAGCCCCATCTCAAGGGCTTGAGCCGCATCATACTGGCGACACAGGAACCATATTTCACGTGCCTTCTTCTGTCCCACGATACGGGCGAGATAGCTCGATCCGAGTCCGCCGTCGAAACTCCCCACCCTGGGACCGGTCTGCCCGAAGCATGCATTCTCCGCCGCGATAGTCAGATCGCACACCACATGCAGAACGTTCCCGCCTCCTATTGCATAACCTGCGACCATGGCCACCACCGGTTTCGGCAGGCTCCGGATCTTCTTCTGCAAGTCCAATACGTTGAGCCGGGGAACACCGTCCCCTCCCACATATCCTCCTTCGCCGCGCACTTTCTGATCGCCTCCCGAACAAAAGGCCTTCTCTCCTTCGCCGCAAAGGACCACGACTCCCACTTCCTCATCTTCATGCGCAAGTTCGAAGGCATGCAGGAGCTCCTTCACGGTCAGCGGCCGAAAGGCGTTACGCACCTCGGGACGGTTGATGGTCATCTTGGCGATCTGTCCGTCTTCGCTCTTTTCATAGCGAATATCCTCAAATTCAGCTGCAGGAATCCAGTTCACGCCGGGATCATGCCCCCGCCCCGGCGCTCTGCAACCATCGATTGGCGATGTCCAGCAAGTGCTCGACACAGTGTGCAAAATCATCCGGGGCCTCCCAGGGGACACGATGCCCTGCCTCCACGGGGCCAAGGTGAAAGGCATTGGGCATGCCCGCCCAGAGTTCCTCCGCCAGAACGGTGAATTTGTGGTCCCGGACACCGCTCACCCAGACCACGGGCTGTGCCACCTCTTGCAGGGAGGATCTCAGGTCAGCCTGTTTCCCCAGCGACCATGAAGTAAATCCCCGTGCCACCGCTTCCCTCCTGCTCTCCAAATGACGCCGATCCGCCGGAGATACCATGCACGTTCCCTGCAAGACGGACTGAGACTCCCACTGCTCGAGAAACTCCACCCAGGGAGCGGTCAAGGCCTTCCCCGCCCACTCCGCGTCAGCCGCCATCCTGAGGATCCGCTCCCCCTCATCCTGCAGACCCGGATGAGCAGAAACGATCATCGCCCCGCTCCACGCTTCGCTGTCTTCAAGCAGGGCGTGCAACGCGAGTCGTCCGCCCATGGAGTAACCAACCAGTACCGGCGGATGCTCTTCCCCCCGGGCCTCCTCACAGACTTTCCGTGCGAATTCCTGGAAGCTGCACTCGGCGCCTTCCAGGTAACTCCACAGATCGAGGGCCTTAACCTCATGTCCGGAGACTGCCATCCGTTCGGCGAAGTACTCCCAATCGGCAGCCATTCCCACTGCCCCATGCAGACACCAGAGATTCACCCTTCCCAGTTCTCCCAGAATTCTGTGGTTTGTTCTTCGTCCGGACGCAGCTCCAGCACCAACGGCCTCTCTTGAGATCTCACTTCGAAACTCTCTCTCTCCGTGACGATCTGGTGATCCATCCCCCACATTTCAGCCCACGATTCGAACCGATGATCGTGCGCATTCGCCATGAGGGCACGTTCCTCCTCTGCCAATCCCTGCAGACACGGTAACCGCTCGAAGATGCGACCTCCGTTGTTGTTGATCACCACCAGCACTCTTCCCCTTCCATCACCCTGCGAAAGCAGGGCCGGCGCCGCCAGGTCATAGAGCGCAGTGAGATCACCAAAAATACCCCAGGCCTGATCCTGTCCCATCGTAGCACCGAGCCAGGTCGACACTTGGCCGTCGATTCCATTCGCTCCACGGCTGGCCTGCACCTCTCCCACCGGCACATTCATCTGCGCGAAGAGATTCCACTCACGGACAGGCAAGCTGTTGCCAAGGAAGACACTTTCGCCGGTGGCGGCATAGGCCGAGAGAACTCGCATGAGGCCGGGTTCACTGTCGGGATAACGCTCCAGAAGTTCCTCCAGACGCCCACGGCGACCGGAGGAGGCGGGAAACAGGTCGAGCACATCTCCGATCGACGGTGCCCCGCCCATTCCCTTGAGGACTTCATGCACATTGCCGGTGATCACCCCCGATTCTCTCGCAAGTCCTGAAAACCCCGTCCGCGTGACGGAGAGCACCTCGATCTCAGGCCGGCTTTCCAGGTCGCGCCAGAATCGACTCACTGGAACATCTCCCAGGCGCAGAATCTTGCCTGGGGGCTGTTGACCCAGAAGACGATCGCCATCTGCCAGCACCAGCTTGCCAAGGGCCTCGCGCAAACCACTGGTAGCATCGGCTACTACCGGGACACCGAGTTGCTGCAGGAAATAAAACGTTTCCTCGCGCTCTTCCGGTTCGAGCCCCCCCAGGAAGACCACCACGCCGCGGAAATCCTCCTTCAGAAATCCGATCAGAGCCGTCACCGGAGGGCGTGGGCGACGCACCGGTTCGAAATCGTGCTCCGGCACCTTCACCGTCGGCACCTCCTCATTCTCCTCCAGGCACACATTGATATGCCATGGACGCAGACCACTCCAGTTCCCGAAAAGGGCAGGCTCTCCACTCCCATTGAGATCGTCACAACCTTCCACATAGGTTCCAAAGAGTCCCGCCTGCTCGATCGCTTGCGGAGCTCCGCTCCCACGATAGCACTCGGGCCGGTCCCCGGTGATTACAATCAGAGGCCGTTCCTGGTAGTGCGCTTCGATCACGGCTGGCAACAGTTCGGCTGCGGCCGTTCCACTTGTGGTAACCACCGCCACCGGGAGCGACGAGTCACGGACACGGCCCAAAGCAAAAAAGGCCGCACCCCGCTCTTCGAAATGGTTCCATACCTTCGCTCCTCTGCAACGCGCTGCGCCCAACACGAGGGGCACATTCCGGGCCCCTGCACAGACCACGAATTCACGCACCCCGCGTGCAAGACACGCTTCCAGCGCCTGGGCAGCCCCTCCGCTCATTGAGCTAAAACTAGAAGGCTTTCCGAATCCCCTGCAAGTCTACGATTGAGTTGTCTGGCCAGCAGGCCTCCAAGTTGTTAACGGAGCTATCTGGCTGGCTCCTCCCCCACCTATCTTGGTTTCCCAACTGCCGCTGCAATCCTTTATCAACTTATTCACATGGCCAAAAGACAGGCTCCGCAGAAAGACCCCCCTGAAAAAACACAACCTGCCTAGGGTCAACAGTTAACGACTTGATACAATCCTCTCCAACGGATTTGACAAGCACCCCTCCCGGCCCTCAGACCCCGAAAGCGGTGCGCACGGACTCCCGCTTCAAACGCAGTTCCCGCCATTCGTTTACGAGGCGGCTCTCCTCGATCACTCCGCAACCCGAGGGCACTTGCACCTCCTTCCCGCGCCAGGAGATCATGCGGATGGCCACCAAAGCCTCAAAGGCACCTTCGCGCCAGAGGCCAAAGGGAGAGCCAAACCAGGGCGGGCATCCGAGCCGTTGGCGCCAGGCAATCAACTGCGACATGGTTTCCACGGTGCGAGGAAGCGGTCCCAGAGCGGGTGTGGGATGGAGAATCCGCACCAAACGGTTGATCGACTCACGTTCGGTCAGCTCGACGTCGATTCCACTGTGAAAGTGCACGAGCTGACCAAGGTCCATTATTTCCCGGGGATGCCGCGTCGTTGCACCCAGATCGGAGAGCTTGGC
>DMYM01000031.1:0-278 GCA_003483645.1 Verrucomicrobiales bacterium | reverse complement strand
TTGGACAAGAGAGTCTGGGCCACGAACTCATGTTCCCGGATTTCCTTCTCGTCCACCCCGAAAGCCTCACGCTCTTCCAGTCGCGCGGTTCCCGCCAACGCCATGGTATGAAGAGTCCCGGCATCCAGCTGGAAGAGCAGCTCTGGACTCAGGCCCACCACACCGTCCTTTCCATCGATCCAGCCATAGGGTCGGAGTGGCCCCACCCCGGTGGCAAGGATCTGGCACAACCCCTCGCAGGTTCCTTTTGCAAGACGTCCTCTCACCGTCACCACCGG
>DMYM01000400.1 GCA_003483645.1 Verrucomicrobiales bacterium | reverse complement strand
CCGATGGCCCAGACCGGTTCGTAGGCCACCACCACATCCGCCATGTGCTCCACCGTAAGATCGGCCAGGCCACCACTCACCTGGGTGCGCAACACCTCCTCCAGTTTGCCGCTTTCGCGTTCCTCCAGGGTCTCACCGATGCAGAAAATCGGGCGTATGCCGGCAGCAAGAGCCTTCCGGACCTTGGCGTTGATAAACTGATCACTCTCTCCGTAGATCGAGCGCCGTTCACTGTGGCCCAGGATCACGTAGCGGGCACCCACTTCATTGAGCATGCAGGTGGATACTTCCCCGGTGAAGGCTCCCGCATCCTGGTCCGAAACATTCTGGGAGGAAAGGGCCACAACCGAATCTGCCAGCAGGGCGGCGGCAGCCGGGATGGAGACATAGGGAGGGGCGATCACGATGTCACATTTTTCAGAGAGTTCCTCCGCTCCGGGAAGAAAGGCTTCGATGAACTCCACCGTCTCGGCGGGTCCCTTGTTCATCTTCCAGTTCGCCGCAATAATCAGTTTACGTTCCATGATGGTTTCGTTGTTAGACGTCGGTCAGGGCCGCCACACCGGGCAATTCCTTTCCTTCAAGCAGTTCGAGGGAGGCCCCGCCGCCCGTCGAGATGAACGACATGCTGTCGCCCAGATTGTATTTCTTTACTGCGGTCACGGAGTCTCCCCCTCCCACGATGGTAAGGGCTCCCGAATCGGCCACCGCCCGGGCCACCGCCTTCGTCCCTTTCTCGAATGAGTTCAGCTCGAATACACCCATTGGGCCATTCCAGACGATCGTTCCGGCAGCAGAAATTTCAGCGCAAAACTCCTCGATGGCGAGATCACCAATATCGATTCCCTCCCAGTCATTTTCTACCTCACCACCCTCGGCGTATGGCGCAGTCACCTTCGTCTCCGCCCCCTCCTTGAACTCCCGGGTCGTGCGGGTGTCCGCCGGGAGAAGAATTCTCACTCCCTTGGCCTCTGCCTTGGCCAGGATATCGAGAGCCAGTTCCGACTTGTCAGCTTCGAGCAGGCTGTTGCCCATCCTGTGGCCCTGAGCGTGCAGGAAGGTATTGGCCATCGCGCCCCCGATGATGAGGGCATCCGCTTTCTCCAGGAGAGCGGCAATGACCTCGATCTTATCCCTCACCTTGGCCCCTCCCAGAATCACCACGAACGGCCTCTCAGGGCTCTCCAGTTTATCGCAGAGGAATTCGAGCTCGCGCTCAATGAGGAATCCCATCGCACTCTTTTCCACGTGTTGGGTGACCCCCTCGGTCGATCCATGGGCCCGGTGGGCAGTCCCAAAAGCATCGTTCACGAAAACCGACGCATTGCCGGCCAGCGCATTGGCAAACTCCCGGTCGTTTGCCTTCTCACCGACGTGAAACCGGGTGTTCTCCAGGAGGATCACCTCCCCGTTACCCAAAGTAGCGCGCTTGGCCGCCACGTCCGCCCCAATGCAGTCATCCGCGAAAAAGACATCCTGTCCGAGCAACTCCCCAAGCCTTACCGCCACAGGCTTCAGGGAATACTGGGCATCCGGTTCACCCTTAGGACGCCCCAGATGGGAGCAGAGCACAAGTCTGGCCCCGCCTGAGAGGAGGTGCTTGATCGAGGGCAGGGCAGCCTGGATGCGCGTGTCGTCGGTGATTTCTCCGTCCTGCAAGGGGACATTGAAATCAACCCGCATCAGGACCTCCCGGTCCTCGACCCTGAGATCGCGGATACTGAGCTTGGGCATGGAATGAAGCGACGCGCTGTCCGCCGGTTATGACTGCAGGGCCGGTTATCCAGCCAGCAGGCCCATGGCATCAGCCGTCCGGCAGGAATAACCCCACTCGTTATCATACCAGGAACAGATCTTGACCAGGTTGCCCTCCAGGATGGTGGTCAACCCAGCGTCAAAGATCGAGCTGTGAGGATTACCCACAACGTCAGCGAGCACCAGAGGCTCCTCGCTGTATTCCAGCACTCCCTTCATCGCGCCGTCGGCTGCGGCCTTGAAGGCGGCGTTCACTTCCTCGGCGGTCACGGACACTCCATCTTTGAGTTCCGCCACCAAATCGGTGAGCGATCCAGTGGGCGTAGGCACCCGGAAGGCGCCCCCGTTGAGCTTGCCCTGCAACTCGGGGATGACCAGTCCGATGGCCCGGGCGGCTCCGGTGGAAGACGGCACGATACTGACGGCCGCCGAACGGGCACGGCGCAGATCCCCGTGCGGCCCATCGAGGAGGTTCTGGTCCCCGGTGTAACTGTGAATGGTGCTCATGAAACCGCGCTGGATTCCCCAGTTGTCGTGGAGCACCTTGACCATCGGTGCCAGGCAGTTGGTGGTGCAGGAGGCGTTGGAGACGATATGATGCTCGTCCGCATTGTAGAGATTGTCATTAATCCCCAGACACATCGTGAGATCAGGCTCCTTGGCGGGCGCGGAGATCAGGACCTTCCTGGCGCCGGCCTCAAGGTGTTTCCCGGCCCCAGCACGATCGACAAAGAAACCAGTCGACTCAAGAATCACCTCCGCTCCCAGATCCGCCCACGGCAGGGCAGCGGGGTCACGCTCGGCAGAAGCATTGATCCGGTGGCCGTTGATCGTGATCGACTCGTCATCGTGGCTCACCTCGGCATCAAAAATGCCCTGGCTGGAGTCGTACTTGAAGAGATGGACAAGGGTCTTGTTGTCAGTCAAGTCATTGACCGCCACGACCTTATCCAGCTCCCCTTTCTCCGCCAGCCGACGGAGGACCATCCGGCCGATCCGGCCGAACCCATTAATTGCATACTTAGACATAGCGGTGTTGGAATTGTGGCCTGAGTTGAGGCGCGGCAATTAAGCAAGCAGCGCCGAAGTCGTCAATAGTGGCGCGGTGATATTTGCAGGAACCCGGGGAGCCTCCTCCCGATATTTCATTTGCCTCAGAAACTCCAGCCCCGGCCCATCCGGTGTAATCCTCCGGCGTGGAGCACCCTAGCGTGCTTTCTTGACCGCCGGGCCACGGGCGGTCTCCCGCAGGACCACCGCACCAACCGGGCGGGTGGGAGCCTCCCCGTCATTGGTATAAAGGACCACATACGTCCGGTGCTCGGGTCGCTGATTGATCTCCTGGGAAATGACGCGCACCCAGCGTCCGCTCTTATCCTTCACCGAGAGATCCAACGGCACCTTGCTGAAGGCACCCGCCTTCCCTGCACGCAACAGGACCTGGCCTGGTTTGAGCAATCCCTTCTCCGTTCCGAACTTCAATCCGAGTGAATACCTCGACACGTTGACGATCCGAATTCGCCCCGCGGGAAACCCGGTGAGGTCGTCACGCAGCACCATGCCTTTGCAGCCATCGGTCCATTTCCCCTTGGTGGGATCCCGCCAGAGAATTGCCAACCCGGCCGCCATGTTCGGGAACTTGAGATTATACCAGGGTCTCGGCTCCAGTCCCCCGTTCCCCACCGCGTGCAGCGGATGGTTACCCGGATTGACCGACATCACACTTGAGATCTGATTGAGTTTCACCCCTATCGCTTCACCCAACTCGATTCCCTGGGCGTTGGAGAGCTGGAGCCGACCCGGAGGAAGAGCGCCCAGAGGAGGGGCAATCTGCACCCGACGCCCCCCCTGGATCACCTCACGCCAGGGTGGTTCCTGTCCGACGGCAAGAATCCGGAGGGCCCGATCACGCTTTCTCTCGTCCTGGGCCTGCAGAACGGGACTGCCAAAGAGCGAAATGACCACTGCAGCGGCGAGGAATCCAGGAACGGAACGATGGGTATTCATGAGCTGGTAGCGCGGGATTGAAGCACCGGAGCACCATAATGGCAATCTGCCAAATTCAACGCGATGCCGGGGAACCCTAACACGTAATCCTTCAATTGCCAAAATCTTCCAACCGCAAGGCCTGTCCCTCCCTCCCGGGCGCAAGGGCAACAGGATCTCTATTCTTCCTGATCGACAGCCGGTGGAGCATCCTCCCCGCTGTCCTCACTCTCCTCCTCATCGCCCTCCCCGGCCACCACCTTCGCGATGTCCTGCAGCTTCTCGTCACCCCGCAGGGTGACCAGCTTGACCCCCTGCGCATTCCGTCCGGTTTTCCGCACCTCCGAACACCGGATCCGGATGCTCTGCCCACCCGTGGTCATGAGCATCAGTTCGTCGTCTTCCTCCACAGCCATTGCTCCCACCACCTGCCCGGTTTTCCCGGTCACCTTCATGGTGATGATCCCCTTTCCCCCGCGCGTCTGAGCCCGGTATTCACCAAAGGAAGTTCGCTTGCCAATCCCATTCTCGGAGGCGACCAGGAGAGTGCTCTGGTCA
>DMYM01000364.1 GCA_003483645.1 Verrucomicrobiales bacterium | reverse complement strand
GTGCGCGACTTGCCGTGCTTGGGGAGATCCTCTCCTTCCAGCAGGCCATTGACCGGACCCTTGGCCTCGCGGCCGCGCACACTGTGGTAATCGAAGGGAGCGGGGAGCGCTGCTCCAACGGTACCAAGGAGGAGGGCTAGGGAGACGGGTAATCTCATGGCAAAGCAGCAGCGAGTACGCCTCTCCGGCTATGGAATGTCGAGTCGGGAATCCCTGTTATTTATCGCAGCTTAGAGTGATTTCAACCCTCCGGGATGAGTCACTGGGCGGTCCATCCTCCGTCCACGCAGAGCATGCTGCCGGTAGTGTAACTTGCTGCCTCGCTGGCGAGATAGAGGGCCGCGCCCTGGATCTCGGGGAGTTCGCCCCAGCGCCGAAGCGCCGTCCGGTCGATAATGAACCTTTTCGCTTCCTCCGAGTCGGCGAGTGGAGTGTTCATCTCAGTGAGAAAGGGGCCCGGGCAGATTGCGTTCACCAGAATCCCGCTCCCTGCCAGTTCGAGGGCCAGGGCGCGCGTGAGCTGGGTGACTGCGCCCTTGCTCGAGGCGTAGGGCGTCCGCTCGGGAACCCCCACCAACCCGATCGCACTCGACAGGTTGATGATTCGTCCCCAACCAGCTTTCTTCATGAGCGGGATGACTGTCTTGCAGCAGAGCCAGGTGCCCGTGACGTTGATCTGCATGAGTTCCTCGAACTGTTCGAGGGTGATCGCTTCGATGGGCCCGCGGGTGTTGATGCCCGCGCTGTTGACCAGGATGTCGATGCCGCCAAAGGATTCCCTGGCGATGGCGATCATGGCGTCGATCTGCGCCGGGACCGTGATGTCGGCCTCAATTCCGAGCGCGCCTTGGCCGTGATCGGCAGCGATTTCGTCGGCGGCCTCCTGTGCCTCCGCGCCGTGTCGACTGACCAGGACAACGTTCGCGCCGGCGGAAGCCAGGCCGGATGCGATGACCTTGCCCAGTCCCTTGGAACCGCCGGTGATCAGGGCCGTGCGCCCGTGAAGGTCGAAGAGTTTGATTCCCGGGAAGGCCATGGATGAATCCTGTGGGCTCTTTTCCCGTTTGTCACGGTCCCTCGGGGGCGGGCAATGTAGCCCCTCCGAGGGGCAGGATGCTGTTTTCCCAGGGGTCAACCGGTTGCAAACCCCCTGATGTTACAGGCCCCGGGGTAACCCGGGGCCGTGACTTTGCTTGTCACCCCGGATCGTGTAAGTGATGACCATGAAGATAGCAGCTGTTATTAACTTCCTGATCCTGGGTCTTGCGGCGTCGGCCGCTCCTGTTCGGATCGGGACCTTCAAGGTTGATGCCACCCCGCCCCTGGGGAGTCCGCTGGCTTACGATGCCATGATTGGAGTGGACGCGCCCCTTAGCTGCCGGGGTATTGTTCTTCTGGGTGCAGGCGATCCCATCGTTTTGGCAGCGATTGATTGGATCGGGCTCAGCAACGACGGTCATCTGGAATTTCGCAAGGCCCTGGCGAAGGGGGCCTCCACGAGGGTGGAACGGGTTACCATGCACACCCTTCATCAGCATGATGCCCCCCGGTGCGACTTCTCGGCAGATGCCCTGTTGGCAAGGCACGGAATGGGAGGGAAGAAGTTCAACGTGGCGCATGCCCGCAAGGTTATTGCCAGTGTCGCGGCAGCGGTAGCAAAGGCGGTCGAGACGGCGGAGCCGGTCAGTCATCTTGGCGTGGGAGCTGGTCAGGTCCGGATGGTCGCTTCAAATCGGCGCATCCTGGGTCCGGACGGGAAGGTCCAGCACACCCGTTACACAGCTACGAGTGATCCCGCCATCCGGGCCTTTCCCGCGGGGACAATCGATTCCCGTCTGTGTCTGATCACTTTCTGGAAAGGTGAGCAGGCTCTGGCGGCACTGAGCTATTATGCTACTCACCCGCAGAGCTATTACCGCACCGGTCTGGCTAATCCGGATTTTCCCGGCATGGCCCGGAACCAGCGGGAGAAGGAGACCGGTGTTCCCCACATCCATTTTACGGGGGCGGGCGGCAACATCGGGGCAGGCAAGTGGAATGACGGGGCAAAAGAGAAACGGCAGATTCTTGCCGACCGGGTTGCAGCGGGCATGAAGGCCGCGTGGGAAGCCACTGCCAGGGAACCCCTGGGCAGCGGTGACGTGCACTGGATAGTGCAACCAGTTCTCCTGCCGGTGGGAACTCACCTGAAGGAAGAAACCCTTGCGGCCGTGGTAGAGGTGGAAACCGAACCGCTGGAGAAGCGCTACCTTGCGGCCAAGGTTCTGACTTGGCTGCGGCGATGCCAGCGCGAGGAACCCCTTGAGCTTTCCTGCCTTGCCCTGCGCCAGGCCCGCATCCTGCACATGCCCGGTGAGTTGTTCGTGGAATACCAGCTCTATGCCCAGGCGGTTCGTCCTGATCTGGTGGTCGCCATGGCGGCGTATGGCGACTACGCGCCGGGTTATATTTGTACCGAGGCTGCCTACTCCCAGGGTGGGTACGAGGTGGATGAGCGCTCGTCGATGGTGAGCCCGCAGGTCGAGAGTGTTCTCAAGGGGGCCATTTGCCGCCTGCTGGATGCTCCCGACCCGCCAAGAGGGAAGACGGAGCAGACGCCCGGGAAAGAATCCATCGACCCCTGAGGTCACGGAGCCGGGGGGGCCGGCAATTCCTGCGGTAACCTATGTTGCGGCCTGTGCCAGAGCCTGATCGAGTGGGGGTGGCGTCGTAAAGGTGTGATCCTGGAAACCGGCAGTAGCGGCAACCATCGATTACTTCACGATTTTCCTCATTCGCGCCGTCAGTTTACGCACCAGTTCGGGATGCCTTTTCCAGAGATTCGATTGCTCGGAAGAGTCCGTGGAGAGATTGTAGAGCTGACCCTTGGGATCATCCGGCCCGGGCTTGACCCGCTTGGGATTGGAGAATCCGCCTGATCCAAGCTGATCGATAAGTTTCCATTCCTGATCCCGGATCATCATGGCACCGCTTCCGGCCCTCATCACAATGGGCCCCCTTGGGGGGTGCCTGGTGGAGGAATCGGTCAGGACGGGGAGGAAACTCTCGCTGTCGAGATCGCCTTTCCCCGGCAACTTTCCGTTCACCAGTTCGGCGAAGGTGGCGAGAAGATCAGTAAAGCAGACGAGGTGATGGGTTACCGATCCGGCTTCCACCATGCCGGGCCAGCGCACCAGGAAGGGCATGCGGTGCCCCGCTTCCCAGGCATCCGCTTTCATCCCCCGCAATCCCCCCGCGGAGTCATGTCCAGAGCGCTGCACATCCACGTCGTACCAAACCGGGCCGTTATCCGAGGTGAAGATGACGAGGGTGTCATCAGCCATCTTCTGGGTTTCCAGCCCTTGGAGCACCCGGCCGACTTCGGCATCCACCATGCTGCAGAATTCACCGTATATCCCCGCTCCGCTTTTTCCCCTGAACTGCCGGGAGGGCAACCAGGGGGTGTGGGGGGCCGGGTAGGCCAGGTAGAGGAAGAGAGGGTTCCCCTCCTTGGGATCGTGGTCTGCAATCACTGCCAGAGCCTCTCTGGTGAAGCGGGGCAGGACGTCGTCGAGCCTGAGATCAGGAGCGATGCCGCCACCCCGCCAGAAGGCTCCCTGGATGCGGGACCAGCCCGGGGTATTGTTGGCTTCAATCGTCTTGGTGGGTGGCTCTACGGCACGGCTTCCGCGGATGTAGAAGTAGGGAGGAATGTCGGTGGAGGCCCGGATACCGAAGAAGGACTGGAACCCGACATCCACCGGTCCGCCCGGGAGAGGCTTGTCGTAGCCGTTCTCTTTGAAGCCCAGGTGCCACTTGCCCACCATGGCGGTGTGGTAGCCCTTCTCCTTGAGAAGGGAAGCCACGGTGAGTTGCCCTGTCTCGATTGAAGGCTGCGTGCGCCACGCGCCCGTATTGGCGCGGAAGGGGTACCTCCCGGTCAGGAGACCGTAGCGCGAGAGGTGGCAGAGGGGCCCCGGGGCATGGGCATCGGTGAAGCGCATCCCATCCCGGGCCAGTTTGTCAAGATGGGGAGTGGGAATCTTCGATTCCGGGTTGTAGGCGGTGAGGTCACCGTAACCCATGTCATCGACCAGGATGACGAGGATATTCGGAGGTTTCGCTCCGGTGGCCTGAGGGAGAAGGCCTGCTGAAAGCAGGGAGATGAGGAAGAGGCAGGTGCGCATGGGGGGCGATTGTTACCGGGGAAGCCAGACGAGATCCGCCCAGAGCGGGGTATCGTTCTTCGAGGCCACCTCATCGCGGGTGGTACCGCTGGTTACGATTCCGGAGAGCCGGGCGAGCAGGGTCTTCTCCACTTCTCCATGATTGGCCAGGACATTGTTCTTCTCCCCCGGGTCGAGGTGCAGGTCGTAGAGTTCACGGTTCTCGGCCTTTTTCGTGCCTTCCATGACCAGTTTCCACTTTCCCGCCCGGATTGCGAATCGCCCGTTAGCGGCATGGTGAATGACGGGAGGACGGGAGGGGTGATTGGCCTTGGGGCCACTCCATGCCCGATGAAAACTGATACTGTCCTCGCCGGACCGGGCTGGGAGTGGCTTGTTGAGGATGGCGGCGAAGGTGGCCAGGAGGTCGGTCTGGCAGATCGGTTCGGCCCACCGGGAGCCCGGCCTGACCCTGGCCGGCCAGCGCAGGAAGAAGGGGACCCGGTGGCCTCCTTCGTAGATGGAGCGCTTACCCTCGCGATAAGGGCCGGAGCTGTGGTGTCCAAATTTCTGGATACGTTGTTTCCAGGTGTTCTCCGGGCCGTTGTCGGAGGTGTAGATGACGATCGTGTTCTCCGCCAGATTCTCGCGGTCGAGCAGGGAAAGCAACCGGCCGAGGTGCCAGTCCGTCTCGATCATGAACTCACCGTAGGCTCCCGCCTCTCCCTGGCCACGGAACTGCTCCAGCGGAATGACCGGTTTGTGGGGTGAAGTGAGGGGCAGGTAGAGGAAGAAGGGCTCGCCCCTGCGGGCATCATCCGCCACCGAGGCAATCCATTTGATGGCCTGGTCGGTGAAACGCGTCAGGCATTCGGAATCCCCGAAGTCCGGCGCGACTTCCATCAGGTCGTCCTGTTGTTCCGGGTGGTAGGGAGGGGTGATCCG
>DMYM01000399.1 GCA_003483645.1 Verrucomicrobiales bacterium | reverse complement strand
GAAGAAGACCATTCTGCAGATGTGTGGTCTTGCCGCGGCTGAGGACGGAATCCTGACCAGTCGGGAGGCTGAGCTGCTGCGGGCGGTGGCCGATGCGATCGGAGTCAGTCTGCCGCCCTTTGTCTGGGACGTCCAATTGAAGGAAGTGGGCACCGAACAGGCTTGATTTGTCCGGTTTCAGCGGAGATTGTCCAGCAGCGCCCATGGCACGACGCCCCCTCTGGATCTGGCCCAATCTCCTGAGCCTCGACGCCCCTCTGGTGGTGCTCGCATGGTTCTGGATGTTCAAGCAGGTCTGGCTGGTCAAATACCACCAGCCGTCCCTCCCGTGGTTTCTGGCCCTCACCGTGTGGTGCATCTACGTTGCAGACCGCCTCATGGACGAACGTCTGGCGGAGTTGGATACCGGCCGGACAACGGCGCGTCACCGCTTCCACCGGCAGCTGCGTAATCCGATGAAGATCGGCCTGCTGATCGGAGGTCTGGGGGCGTTCCTCCTGATGGCCATTCAATCGAGGGGTCTCCTCCTGTATGGAATGCCCGTTCTGCTTCCGGTGGCAGCCTACTTCGCAGTGAGTTTCTACGATGCCGGACGGGGGGTGTCCTGGTTCAAGAATATTCTGGCGGGGACGGCTTTCGCCTACGGGACTGCGATCGGAGTTCATTTCCGGCGGGAACGATCAATCTGGGATCTGGCTCTGTCCCCCGAGGTGGTCGTCTTTGCCGGTCTCTGCATGATCAACATGATCGCGATTGATCACTGGGAAGCCTCTCCGGGTGACGAGGAGGAAGAAGAAACCCGTGAATTCCACAAGGTCATCCTGCTCATCCTCCTCCTGGTGCTGGTGGGCGCCTGCTACTGGCTGGCGCTCCGGGCGGAAGACTTCACCTTGCAAACCCACAAGGCCTTTTACCTCTCGGTCATGGTGGGCGCCGGGTGTCTGGCCTTCCTCGCTCTCCTGCGCCACCTGTTCTCTTCCCAATCTCTCCGGGTGCTTGCCGATGTCGCCATGCTCGTACCCTTGCCCTTCTTTTACTGGTTGCTTGTGGATTACGGGATCATCGAATTCGGGGAGTTGGGGTGGAACTTGAATCAACCGGATTCCGCAGTGGTTGAAATTGCCGGGGGCGGGTGATTTGAAGCTTGGAGCCCGGAGCTTTCGCCGGTAGCGTTGCGGTCCCACAAATACGATACTGTGAGCGAAGATTCCCGGAAACTTCATCCCTCGGTCCTGATCATTGGAGCCCCTGGTGCGGGGAAGGGCACGCAGGGCAAGGTATTGGGAACGGTTCCCCGGTTTTTCCACTGTGCGTGCGGAGATGTCTTCCGTTCCCTGGATACCCGGACGGAACTTGGTCAGCAGTTCGTGGAGTTCTCCAGCAAGGGTGAACTGGTGCCTGATGAAATCACTATCGGCCTCTGGAAGGCTCAGATCGACAACTGGATCGAGACCTATCACTACAAGCCCGATATCGACATCCTGATCCTGGATGGCATTCCGCGGAATGTGCACCAGGCCAAAATCCTGGAGGACTACCTGGAGGTTCACCGGGTCATCCATCTGACCTGTCCCGATCGCGAGGAACTGGCCCGCCGGATGCGCAAGCGCGCCCTGAAGGATAACCGCTACGACGACGCCAGTGACGAGGTGATTGCTCACCGGATCGATACCTATGTTGAGGAGACCCGTCCTCTGATCGATCACTACGAGGGCAGGGTGAGCGAGATCGATGCCACCAAGCAGCCTGTCGAGGTGCTGGGTGATGTCATAGCGGAGGTCGTGAAACTGGACGTCTACAGGGAGATGTCCAAGGTGGTTGCTTGATGGTTCAGGTTCCAGATTTCGAATGTCGGCTGTGCTGTAATTTGAAATCAGTCATCTGAAATCATATCATGCGCAAGTTGTTCATGGGGACCGGGGAGATTGCCCTGCCGTCGTTTCGAATGATGGCCGAAGAGGGTGATCTGGCAGGTCTGGTGACGCAACCGGACCGGCCGGTGGGTCGAAGCGCAAAGCCGTGTCCGCCGCGAATCAAGAAAGTCGCAGCCGGGTTTGGTATTCCCGTGGTGCAACCGGAGAAGGTGAGAGTGGGGGAGGGGTTTGCTGAGGTTGCTGCGCTTGAGCCTGATCTGATCGTAGTGATGGCCTACGGTCAGATCCTGCCCCGGGCTCTCCTGGAGATGCCTCGCTACGGTTGTATCAATGTGCACGCCTCTCTGCTTCCCCGCCACCGGGGAGCCTCCTGCATCCAGGCCGCTATAGAGGCTGGTGATCCTGAGACCGGAATAAGTATCATATACATGAAGGAGGATCTGGACACGGGCGACGTCATCACGAGGCAGGCTGTCCCCCTGCATCCTGATGACACCGGCGGGACCGTCCATGACCGTCTGGCGGAACTCGCTCCGGTGGTCCTGAAGGAGTGTGTGGATGGGATTGCCGGGGGAGAAGTGTCGCGAAATCCCCAGGACGACAGTCTGGCGACCTACGCCCCCAAGCTGCACCGGGGTGACGGAGAGGTGGATTGGAACCAGTCCGCCAGGTTCCTGGAACGTCGCATCCGGGCACATGATCCGTGGCCGGGTTCATTCACATCATTCAATGATGGCCGGGGCAGAGTAAGACGTTTGAAAATCTTTCCCGGAGGAAGATTGCTGGAAGACGCTCCCAATGGATCTCCTGGAGAGCTGATTAGTGTCAGTTCTTCCGGTATTGCCGTAGCCTGTGGGAAGGGCGGAATCCGGTTCAGTGAAGTGCAGATGGAGGGAGGGAACCGGCTTCCGGTCCCGGAGTTCATCAAGGGAAATTCGCTGACAGCCGGGGATCGGTTCTTTTCGCTGGCGAGCGCGCCCGAATAGGAGCACAGTAGCTCCATGGTCTTGAGGGTTCTGGCAGTAGCCTTTCTCCTTCCTGCGCTTGGTTCGGCGGTGACAGTGGAAGTGGTGAACCTTTATCAACCGCTGTCGCTCCACAATACCGACGGCATAGGGGAGGATCTCGGGAAAAACGACCCAATCCAAGCCGCGGTGATATCTCGTCCCTACGCCGTGGGTGGAGCGATGCCGGAGGACCTGGTCAAGGCGGTGGGGGCTCCGCACCGGATCGCCAGCAATGGGCAGGCTTACGACGTCAAGGATGCCAACCTGCTCAACCTGTGCAAGGTAACTCTGAGCGCGGAGATGAAAAACACCAGGTTGCTCGTGCGGCTCGATGTGAGCGAGTTCGAGTTGCCGGAAGAACTGGACCTGACTGCCCGGCAGGTAGTAGCCCTCTCAATTCTGGCGATAGAGCGTACTCTCAAGGACTACTTCCGGAATATTACGGATGAGGTTCTGAGCGTTTCGATCGGAGTGAAGGGGACCAATGAGGGGAATGAAACGCTCAAGGACCTTGCAAGGCGCTTTAAACTTGGAAGTTCCCGGGCGGCCGGGGAAGAGGGAGAGGATGACTTGTGACCATGATTCTGCGGCGCCTTGCGACTCCTTCAACCTGCGCGAGGGGCAGGGAAGAGCGCTTCTCAGAGGAGCGTCAGGCAGAATCAGGATGGGGCCTGGAATTCACACGATGAGCCCGGCCTTCTCACTTTGCAGAGCCGGGCCGGATTGGGTAAATGTCACAACCTTCTGATTGTATGGGCGAAAAGGAACGCTCTTTCAAGAGAGCCATATTGAAGTTAAGCGGGGAGGCCTTGCGGGAACCGGGAAGCAAGGACAACATTTCTCCTGAGATTGTGGGGCGCATCGCCTCCGAAATCTCGACTGCCTTGGAGTCAGGAGTGGAATTGGGCATTGTGGCGGGAGGGGGTAATTTCTGGCGCGGCGCGGCAGCCAGTGCCCGCGGAATGGACCGGGCTACCGCTGATTACGTCGGCATGCTGGCCACCGTCATGAAC
>DMYM01000236.1 GCA_003483645.1 Verrucomicrobiales bacterium | reverse complement strand
GCCACAATCAGCCCGTCGGCATACTCCAGCAACTCCCGGACGTTGTCGACCCGCGCCCCGCTGCCCACCAGCAGGGGAGCTTCCGGGCAGGCCCCCTTCACCCGCCGCAAATCGTCAACCCCGGTCGCAGCACCCGTGGCCACTCCGGACACGATGAGGGCATCCGCCAATCCACGATGAAAGGTGTCCCGTGCAGTTTCCTCGATTCCGAGATCCCCGATGGGCACGGCATGCTTGACCAGCACATCGGCCCAGACCGGGACCTCCGGGCAGAGAGCCGCGCGCTTGCGCAACGTGGTGTAGGCCTCTCCCTGGATGATCCCCTGGTCCGCTTCCATCGCTCCGGTATGAACATTGACCCGCACAAACGCTCCTCCGCAGGCCGCGGCAAGGGCCACCGCCGAGGACGCATCGTTACGAAGGACGTTGAATCCGAGAGGAAGCTCTACCCCCGTGGTCCTGATTGACTCCGCCACCACTGCCATGGCCGCCACCGTCTCGGGCGCCACCGCCCCGCGGGTAAAGGGCAGGTCGCCGAAATTCTCGATCATCAGGCCCTGCGCGCCGCCCTCCTCGTAGGCCTGCGCATCCGCCACCGCCGCTGCACAGATCTCCTTCATCGACCCGCGGTAGCGCGGCGAGCCTGGCAGCGGTTGCAGGTGCACCACTCCAATCAGGCCCTTGCCCTCCCAATCGATGGTCTCATTCATTCCCATGCCCTCTCTTGCCATGGAGACCGATTGGCACAAATCCAATTATTTTCACGATTCCCAATACGGATCCCACGATGTAGACCAATACCGTCGATGGTCATCAAAACCGCTTCGTATCCTCGTGCTGGCCTGATCGGGAACCCTTCCGACGGTTTCCACGGCAAGACGATCTCCCTCATCGTGAGGAATTTCTCGGCCGGGGTTTCCCTCTGGGAGTCGCCTGAGATAGAAATCCAGCCTGCGCGCCGCGACGAGATGCTCTTCGGGAGCCTGTCCGATCTCGTGGAGGACACCCGGACCTTCGGTTACTACGGTGGACTGCGCCTCCTCAAGGCCTCGGTGAAGCGCTTCCACGATTACTGCGGGGAGAACGGGATCTCCCTGCACTCCCGGAACTTTACCATTCGTTACAGCAGCGACATCCCGCCCCACGTCGGCATGGCGGGTTCAAGTGCGATCATCACCGCGTGCTTCCGTGCCCTCATGCAGTTCTACGAGGTAAGCATCACCCCTCCCACTCTCGCCAACCTCGTTCTTTCGGTGGAGACCGACGAGCTTCGCATCCCGGCCGGGCTGCAGGATCGCGTGGTCCAGGCCTACGAAGGAGTGGTCTTCATGGACTTCGCCGAAAAGCACTTCGAGCAAACCGGTCACGGCGCCTACGAGCAACTCGATCCCGAGACCCTGCCTCCACTCTACCTCGCCTACAACACGGGGCTCTCGGAGGGCACGGAAGTCTTCCACAATGATATCCGCGGCCGCTTCAACCGCAGGGAGCCCGACGTGGTGGCTGCCATGGCAGAGTGGGCCGATCTGACCCAGCAATGCCGCGACCTGCTCACCAGCGGAAAGGGCTCCCGGATCGGGCCGCTTCTGGACCGCAACTTCGACCTGCGCAAGTCGCTCTATCGCCTGTCGGACGGCAATCTGGCCATGGTGGAAACCGCCCGCTCGGTGGGAGCCTCCGCCAAATTCACCGGCTCCGGAGGAGCCATCGTGGGGACTTACGACGGTGACGAGATGTTCGCGGCCCTTCAAACCGGGCTGGGCAAGCTCGGAGTGGAGGTCATCAAGCCGGTCATCGAACCTGAAAGCCGATAGCTGCGACGGGGTGCCCTGCCCCCGTTGGTCAGTTCCTCCTTGCCACCCTCATCCTGCAGGATTCCAATACCTCCGGCATCCCGGTGGCAAGCCGCCCCGGTTGCCCCTTCTTCCCGATGCCCGTCACCAAAGCCGTCATTCCAGCCGCCGGATTCGGCACCCGCTTCCTGCCCGCCACCAAGTCGCAGCCCAAGGAAATGCTGCCCATTGTGGACACCCCCACCATCCAGTACGTGGTGGAGGAATGCGTGCACAGTGGCATCACCGACATCCTCATGGTCATCGGCCGCAGCAAACGCGCCATTGAGGAACACTTCTACCCCGCCCCCGAGTTGGAGCTGGAACTCGAAGAACAGGGCAAGACGGAGCTGCTCGCACAGATCCGCAGCATCTCGGACATGGCCTCCATCCACTTTGTCTGGCAGAAGGAGCTCAACGGGCTCGGCGATGCCGTCTCCTACGGGCGCACCTTCGTGGGCCACGAGCCCTTCGCCCTCCTCCTCGGTGATACCCTTCTCAGCAGCAATGACCCGGACCGGCCCATCCTGCGGCAGATGATCGACATCTACGAGGACCGGCAGGAATCCGTCATCGCTCTCGACGAAGTGGAGCGCCAAAAGGTCCCCCTTTACGGTATCGCGGGTGGAGAGAACCGCGACGACGGCATCATTGAGCTCAATCAGCTCATCGAGAAGCCTTCCGTGGAGGAGGCTCCCTCCAACCTGGCCATTGCCGGCCGTTACGTGTTGCGCCCCGAGATCTTCAACTACCTCGCCGAGACCGGACCGGGCAAGAATGGCGAGATCCAGCTGACCGACGCCATGGTCCTCATGCTGCAGGAACGCGGACTCTACGGCCTCCGCTTTGACGGCAAGCGCTACGACATCGGAAACAAGCTCGACTTCATCAAGACCAACGTCGAATTCGGCCTCAGGCGTGCGGACATCGGCCCGGAACTGGCGGACTACCTGAAGCAGATCGTGACGGAAATCTAAAACAGCGGTCGCGATTGCAATGCCGTTTCAAGCTCTCTCGCACATGCCCCCGCAGGATTCCTGCAGAGCCGCCTCCTGGCGCTCAGTTCCTCCCTTTACCCCGCGTTACGTAGTGATACCCTCTCCCATCAAATGATGAGAACCATCATCGTTCCAGTCCTGGGCGCGAGTCTCCTGACTGAAGCCGCCCCGACCGCCCCGGACTTCACGCGCGATATCCGGCCCATCCTCTCGGAGAATTGCTTTGCCTGTCACGGCCAGGACGCAAAGAAGCGTAAAGGCAAGTTGCGCCTTGATAAGGGTGACGTGGCCATTGCCGAACGCGATGGTGTGCAGGCTATCGCACCCGGGAACCTGGAGAAGAGCGAAGCATGGGCTCGCATCCTCTCTGAAGACGAGGACGAGATGATGCCTCCCCGGGATTCAGATAAGGAACTTTCTGACGCGGAAAAGGACATCCTGAAGCAATGGATCCTGCAAGGTGCGCAGTATGAGGATCACTGGGCGTTCACAGCTCCGAAGCCTCCTGTCGTGCCCAAGGGGGTGGCAAATCCGATTGACGCCTTTCTGCAGCAGCGCCTGGCAGAGGAA
>DMYM01000274.1 GCA_003483645.1 Verrucomicrobiales bacterium | reverse complement strand
TTGCCTGGATAGACCGGTCCCTCCATGAGATACTTGGTGCCGAGGATGGCGAGGCGTTGGAAGCCCCGGGTGTGAGCCTCCCGAGCGACCACCTCGGCGATGTGGAGCCACGGGAGGGTTGCTTCCAGATTGGCGTGGTCCATGGCTTCATGCACGGTGTTGTCGGGACAGATGGCAAAGTCTGCCCCGAGGGCTCCGAGCTTGGCGCAGGAGTCGGTCAGGAGGTTCGCGATGGCGGGCCAGTTTCCCTCTTCGAGGAGGCGGTAGTACTCACCGAAGCTGAAGGAGTGGAGGACGATCTCGGGGTGATGGTGGGAGCCGAGCAACTCTCCGCACTCTGCAGTAATCGTTTCGTAACAGAGTGCCGCACCGGGTCCGCTGCAGGCCACGATCCCGATGGTTCGGGCCTTTCTCCAGTCTTGCATGGCAGGAGAGCTAACCCGGAAGGGTTGAGTTCTCCACCGCAATTTCAGAGGTAGTGAAGGAAGGGTGGATCTTTCCATCCCCAAGATGGTCCGTTCCTCGCCAAGATCTTCGCTCGTAGGTTGAAGGCCGGTGGACTGGTGCCCTGCCAGGCGTTTCCCATGAGCCAAGGCGTTGTCGTCCAGGATGGTGACATGGTGGGTATTGATGCTCCGGGGCTGGGCTGGCTGGGCAAGCCCGGGGTGAATGCCATCTTTGAAGCGCTTATCCTGTCTACTGGGGCGCCGAAGGGTAGACACGGGGACAGGTGGATCCCGGTCCGTGAGACAGGTGACCGGTATTCGGGTGAAATAGCCGGGAAATCTCCATAAAACCGTTGCCTTTTGGGAAAGGGCTCACCATCTTCCGCGCCATGCATCCCGACGTGGTGAAATTGGTGGAATCTGGTCGCATTCCCCAAGCCGTCGGGGAACGCCTTTCCCAATTGGCTCCCGGCAGCTTTTGTCTTCACAAGTCGTGGGGATCTGGGAAAGTGATCGGTTGGGACCTCTTTGGCGGGAAGGTGACCATTGACTTTGAACGCGAGTCGGGTCGCGTGATGGGGTTGAAACTGGCCCTGAAGAAGACTGAGCCGTTGGAGGCGGAGGATTTCCGTGCACAGAAGATCGAGAAGATCGAGGAACTGCGGGTGCAGGCCCAGAGCGACCCTGCCACCGTGGTCATCCAGACCCTTGGGGCCCACGACGGATCGATGAAACCGGACCAGATCGACCGTGAACTGTGTGGAAGCGTTGTGCCGGAGGCTGATTACAAGAAGTGGTGGGATCGCGCCAAGAAGGCTTTGCGGGGATCTCATCGAGTGGTGGTTCCGAGCAAGCGGAATGAACCGCTGGTCCTGCGCGAAACCGATCTGAGCCCGGTGCAGACCCTGATATCCGATTTCGAGGCGACCAACAACCTGCGCGAGAAGGCCAGGGTTCTTGATGATCTCCGAAAGCAGTCGAAGGCACTGGAGAGCGAGGGTGCGGCGGAAGAATTACTTGCCGAGATTGAAGAGATCAGCCGCAAGGGGATTAAACTTCACCTGGGGGATGCCCTCGATTTGCTGGCGAGTCGAGATGAGTTGCTGGAGACCCTGAAGGAGGCCACCCTGGCTGATAACGGGCTGCGACTGCATGACGTGCTGGCGAGTTCCAGTGGTCCGCTTGCGCCCCAGATGGCAGGTCTGCCGGCGGCCCGTCAACGCCGGATTTATGAGGCTTTCCCGGAAGCCTTCGGAAACGAGTGGGTGGAAAAGATTCTGAGAGTATTTGACCGGGTGGGTACCCGGGGAGTGTCTGAGATCGCCAAGATGTTTTCGGATCGTGGAGAGATGGACACGCTGCTGGAACACATCAGGCGTGCACTGTCGCGGCACGCGCTCGGTCCGGATGCGCTGGCATGGATTTGCCGGGAACGCAGGAAGGCCGCCAAGGATGTCTTCACCCACGAAGTGGGCTCGGCCATTCTCTCGGTCATTGAACAGGACAGCACGGATGAGGGACCACGCAAGACGCTGCGACTGCAGAATTTCCTGATGGAGGACCGCGAGCTCATTGTCGATCTGCTGGATGGAGTGGACATGAACGAGGTGCGAAACTTTGCGCGCAAGCTGCTGCAGAGTCCTGCGTTCGCGGAACTGGACCGGAAATCGTTGATGGCCCGGGTGATCAAGGCGCACCCGGAGACGCAGGCGCTGGTGACTGGTGACGGGGGGGGGCCCCGTCGGGAGATCCTGATCGTCTCCTGGGAGAGCCTGGAAAGGCGCAAGGAGGAGTATGAAGACCTCGTGAACAAGCGTATCCCCGGGAACATCAAGGAGATTGCAATAGCGCGTTCCTACGGCGATCTGCGGGAGAACTTCGAATACAAGGCTGCCAAGCAGATGCAGGCCGTCCTGGCTCGTCGCAAGACGGAACTGGAGAAGGATCTGGATAATGCACAGGGATCGGATCTCACCGGAGCGGATACCGACACCGTTAACATCGGGACGGTGGTGAAACTCCGGCACGATGGCGAGACCGAGCAATACACCGTTCTCGGGGCCTGGGACAGTGATCCTGACAAGCTCATTGTCTCCTACCTGTCAGAGATCGGGCAGGCCCTCATCGGTCAGAAGGTCGGCAACAAGGTCGATTTTCGCGATCTGGAGACGGAAGAGGAGCGCACCTGTGAAATAGCCGAGATTACGGCGTGGAAGTAAGAGAGCCTCTTGCTGAGTCAATTTCGTCTACAAAATCATGGCTGACACCACTATTACCAGAGTATGCGGTCGCGAGATCATCGATTCCCGGGGCAATCCCACCGTGGAGGTCGAGGTCACCCTGCAGGGCGGGGGATTCGGCCGCGCCGGCGTTCCCAGCGGAGCGAGTACCGGTGAGCACGAAGCCTGGGAGTTGCGGGATGGCGACAAGAGTCGCTACCTGGGCAGGGGCGTGCTGGGTGCAGTTGACAACGTGAACCAGAGGATTGCGCCAGCCCTTGTCGGGATGGACGGCACCAACCAGTCCGGGGTTGATGCAGCCATGCTGGCCCTGGATGGCAGCAAGAATAAGAAGAATCTCGGAGCTAATGCCATCCTGGGCGTTTCCATGGCGCTGGCCAAGGCGGCCGCGGCGCAGGTGGGCCTGCCTCTGTATCAGTATCTGGGCGGACCGAATTCAAAGGTTCTTCCAGTACCCATGATGAATATTATTAACGGTGGGGCGCACTCAGATGCCCCGATTGACTTCCAGGAGTTCATGATCATGCCGGTGGGTGCGCCTACCTTCCGTGAGTCGCTGCGTTATGGGGCGGAGATCTTTCACGCGCTTAAGAAGGTGCTGCATGATCGTAATCTTTCCACCGCGGTGGGGGACGAGGGAGGCTTTGCGCCAGCCCTCGACAGCGCCGACGACGCCCTGGCTGTGATCGTGCAGGCGGTGGAAGCGGCTGGTTACAGAATGAACGACGATATCTGTATCGCCCTCGATGTTGCCTCCTCGGAATTTTATGACAGAGAGAAGGGATGCTACGTCTTCAAGAAGTCGGACGGTTCGGAGAAGAGCTCCGAAGAACTGGTGGACTACTATGCGGCGCTCAAGGAGAAGTATCCCATCATCTCGATCGAGGATGGCTGTGACGAGAATGACTGGGACGGATGGAAGGTGCTTACCGAGAAGATAGGGGACAGCACCCAGTTGGTCGGTGACGACCTCTTCGTGACCAACGTCGATTTCCTGGCCAAGGGAATTGAACTGGGTGTGGCCAATTCGATCCTGGTGAAAGTCAACCAGATTGGCTCACTCACTGAGACCTTTGACGCGGTGGAACTGGCCACCGAGAACAGTTACACTTCCGTGATCTCCCACCGCTCCGGGGAAACGGAAGACTCCACCATCGCGCATATCGCGGTGGGGACAAACGCCGGGCAGATCAAGACCGGGTCGATGAGTCGATCCGATCGTATCGCCAAGTACAACCAGCTTCTTCGGATTGAGGAAGCGCTGGGTGATGATGCGGCCTATGGAGGGAAACTGAAGGTAGGGGCCTGAGTCCTCCTGAGGGCATCTATTTCTTCTCGATGCGATAGACCCGCTCTCCGCTGCGATAAAGGTCGAGGCGGTCACGGGCGACGAGTTCGAGATAGGCGGGATCATCGCGGAGGGCGGTGAGTTCGCGACTCTTCTGCTCCTTGTGAGAGCGGACGTGGTGTTCCTGTGCGTTGGCCCGGGCCAGTTCTTCCTTGAGGGAGCGCAACTTGCGCATTTGAGGGATCGAGAGAGCGGCCATGGCCACGCAGCCGGTAACGAGGAAAATCGTGAAGGCCGCCCGGTTCACAATGCGAATCCCCGCCGTGCGAGCTTGCAGATGCCTGCCCACAGGGCGCCTGCGACTGGCTTTGGCGGAGGGTGAGCGGTGCGCCATCAGGATTGATGTTAGCAAGTTTTATTAGGGATTCCAAAATAATTGTGGCAGATGGGGGGGGATTGCGCTGGAAATGGGCTCCTACCCGGCCTAGTGGTCGCCGGTGCCCGAGGAGCCTTTGATCTTAG